>DASZDV010000745.1:0-5555 GCA_035941575.1 Pyrinomonadaceae bacterium | reverse complement strand
GACTTGGTGGGAACAGTCGCACTTACTGGTCTCGCGGGTAAGAATGTTTCCACAGCCCCCCCGGCTGGCACGCTTGTGCCGCTTATCTCGGGTGATCCCACGCTGAACTCCTCCGCGTTTCTGCTTGAACAGATCCGCGCGATTCAGATCGCTCAAGGTTTGCCCGTTTCAACTTCACCACTTGTCGCGACGGAGGGCGGTGGACCTACTCCGACACTAATCGGCGGCTACGGACGCGATCTGCGGAACCTGATCAGCGGCGATACGCGAAACGTCACGCTGGGTGTGGCGCTCTCCTTCCCGTTGAAAAACAAGACTGCGGAAGCAAATCTCGCAGGCGCGCGAATTCAAAAGGAGCAACTCGCGGCTTCGACGCGTTCGCAGGAGCAGACCATCGAAGTGGACGTGCGCAATTCGGCGCAGGCAGTTGAGTCGGCTCGTATGCGCGTGCTGTCGGCACGTGAAGCTCGAGTCAACGCCGAGTTGCAGCTCGAAGGTGAGCAACGCTTGTATCAGGTTGGACGTTCGACGACGTTCCTTCTGTTCCAACGCGAAAACGCACTTGCCAACGCGCGTGCGTCGGAGTTGCGCGCTGAGACTGACTACAACAAGGCGATTGCGGATCTCCAAAGGGCCACTTCCACGACGCTCCGCGCGAACAACGTCGTAGTCGATACTCCTTCGGTCCCATAATTCGCAGCGTATTGACCTCAAAGGCACCGAGGGCACAAGAAGCACAAAAAGTTATTTGTGCTTTTTGTGCTTTTGTGCTTTTTTGTGGCAAGAGCGGATGAAGATCAGCGCCACAATCATCACCTTCAACGAAGAGAAAAACATCAAAGCGGCCTGTGAATCCGTGGCCTGGGCTGATGAAATCGTGGTCGTTGATTCAAACTCCACAGACGCCACACGGGAGATCGCGGAAGCAGCCGGCGCCCGCATTATCATCAACCCGTGGCCGGGCTTCGGCGCACAGAAACAGTTTGCCGTGGACCAGGCGCAATACGATTGGATTTTCAGTCTCGACGCCGATGAACGCCTTTCCGATCATCTTCGCATGTCGATCGGAGTACTCAAAAAACATCCGCGTGGAGAAGACGCGGACGGTTACATGGTTTCCCGGCGCACGTTTTACCAGGGACGATGGATTCGCGGTGGCGGCTGGTATCCTGATCGACAATTGCGGTTGTTCAATCGGACGAAAGGCCGCTGGCAAGAACGACAGGTTCATGAGTCAGTGACTATGAATCCTGATGCGCGCGTATCAGAACTCGGCGGCGATCTGCTTCACTACACTTCACCCAACGCAGCGCATCATCACCGCATGATTGGTGAACGTTACGCGCCACTTGCAGCGCGCCAGATGTTTGAAGACGGACGCCGCACTTCTGTGTTTGGTGTTGCGTCTGCTGGACCAGCCGCGTTTGTTCGCAGTTTCGTTCTCAAAGGTGGCTTTCGCGACGGTCTTGCGGGTTTCACGATTGCGAGTTTCGCAGCACATCACGCGTTTTTGAAACATCTTATGCTTTGGGAAATGAGCCACGGATCAGACGGACCAACAGAAAAATAATGCCTGACTTTAGTCTAGTTCCTCCGGCTTTTGGTTACG
Source organism: Pyrinomonadaceae bacterium (assembly GCA_035941575.1). Classification (GTDB taxonomy): domain Bacteria; phylum Acidobacteriota; class Blastocatellia; order Pyrinomonadales; family Pyrinomonadaceae; genus PSRF01. The sequence continues at coordinate 3,946 of DASZDV010000745.1, read as the reverse complement.
TGCTCGCGGCCGTTTTCGGCGCCATCATCGGCAGCTTTCTTAACGTCGTAATTCATCGCGTGCCGCTCGAAGAGTCGATCGTGTTTCCAAACTCGCGTTGTCCTTCGTGCGGCGCAGTGATCGCCTTTTACGACAACATTCCCGTCCTCAGTTACATCATCCTGCGTGCGAAGTGTCGCGGGTGCCGGCAGCCGATTTCGTTTCGCTATCCGGCTGTTGAGTTACTTACTGCTGCTTTGTTCGTTGCCGTTGCGTGGCACGACGGACGCAGCGCGGCGCTACCATTCGATCTGATCTTCGTTTCGGCGCTGCTGGCGCTGATCTTTATCGACGCCGAACACATGCTGCTGCCGAACCTGATCACGTATCCGGGCATGGTGTTCGCGCTTGTCGCGCGCGTCGCGATTCCGTACCTCACGGGCACCTTGCACTTCGATGATCTGCCTTCACTCGCGAATGGTGCGTTTGCCGGCCTGCCTGTGTGGGCCATTTCTCTTGCCGGTGCGGTGATCGGCGCGCTAATCGGTGGCGGCTCGCTCTGGTTAATGGGCTGGACGTGGGAAAAACTACGCGGCATCGAAGCGATGGGACTCGGCGACGTCAAGATGATGTTCATGGTTGGAGCGTATCTCGGTTGGCGACTCACGATCCTCACGATCTTTGTCGGCGTGCTGACCGGTTCAATCATTGGCATCGCGTTGATGGCGCGCCAACGCGAACGAAACATGCAGATGCTGTTGCCGTTTGGGATCTTTCTTGGGCTTGGAGCGATTGCGTCGCTGCTTTACGGATCGCAAGTAGTCGAGTGGTACGCTGGTCAGTTCCGGTAATTGTCGATTGCCAATTGCCGATTGCCAATTGGCTTCAGGCAACGAGATATGACAAAGACAAACACTGAAAATTGGCAATCGGCAATCGACACTCGAAAATGAAATATCGCAGCCGTTTTCAATCAGGATTGACGATGTTGACCGGCCTGTTCCTGTTGGCGGCGCTGTTTGCCATTCTCCTTTACGCACTCACTCCCGAAACTCCCGCCGCTCGTGGTCCAATTCTTTTGGCATCGTTCATCGCGATACTAATCGGAAGCCTGTTGTGCATCCTGTTCTTGTTACGTTGGCTGCTCCGTCCTTATCACCAGCTCATCGGCGAAGCTGAACGCGCATCGGCGGCGCACGAATTAATGAAGTCGCAGGACGAAGCGCAGTTTGTGCTCGAAACGTTTCAATCGGTAGTCGCGCAGTTGCAAGAGCAACGCAAGGAGCTTGAACAACTCAGCGTGGAAGCGCGCGAGCGCGCGAGTTCCGCGGAGAAGTTCAGCGAACGCATTGTCGCAAGCTTGCCGTCCGGCCTAATCGCGTTCGATAGCGGTGGTTTGTCGATGGTGATCAATACGCCTGGTCGGACACTGCTCGGCGTGGATGGTCGCGCGCTGGGCGAGTCGTACGAAACTCTGCTCGCAAAACACGTCGCGCTTGCAGAGATGGTCGGTGACTGTTTGAAACGAGGAACACTGTATCGCCGGTCGGAAGTGGAAGTGCGAACTGATGAGGGGCAGTTGCGGCGTTTAGGCGCGACGATAGCGCCGATTGAGTTGCCGCCGGATCGTGGACCGCGCGGCGCGCTCTGTTTATTGACGGACATTACTGAAGTGACCGAGTTGCGTGAGCAAGTGGCGTTGAAGAATAACCTCGAGAGCCTGGGAGAGATGTCTGCAGGGTTGGCCCATGAGTTCAAGAACGCGATCGCGACGCTTCAGGGGTATGCGCAGCTTTTGCAGAGTATGGAGTTGAACGATAAAGCGCAGGTCGCGGCTGCGTCCCTGGTGAATGAGGTGCGGAATCTCGCGACGATGGTAACTGCGTTTTTAAATTTTGCGCGGCCGCAGCCGTTGCAACTTGAGGAAGTGGACCTCGAAGAATTGATCGTTGATTGCAAAGACGAACTTCAGCCGTTGTTCCAGGAACTGAAGGTCGCACTTGACGTGGAGTCGGAGGGGAGTTTGATTGTTCGCGCTGACGAGAGGATGTTGCGATCGGCGCTTCAGAACTTGATGCGCAATGCTGCGGAAGCGATCCCTTCCGACAACACTAAACGCGCTGTTGTTGTTCGAACAGTGAAGGAAATGAACTCAGCGACGATCGAAGTAAGAGACAGTGGAACGGGGATTCCGGCAGATAAATTACAGAAGATCTTTATTCCGTTTTTCACTACAAAACCGAAAGGACATGGAGTGGGATTGGCGCTGACTCACCGCATAATCTCAGAACATCGAGGAACGTTGACAGCCGCCAACTCACCTGAAGGCGGCGCAGTTTTTACGATCAAAATCCCTTTGGAAAATAGTCAGACCAGCGTCGATCAACCAGCGCCGCAATATCCGGTCGCACAATGAGCTCGTCAGGAAATCCTGGTTTCGTGCGCGCATCGATCACAATCGGCGCTTTGTAAACAAGATGATGCCGCTGCACGGTCGTGTGTGCCGCGTAGATGTCAGCCGCGGGCTCGAAGCGCGTCCAGGTGGACCACAGAAAATCCGCCACAGACTTAGCGACATTGGCCTTGTCATGTAAAACAACCAACGGCCACTCACTAAAGACTTCCTCCCTGGCAATGCGAGCCGCTAACGCTTCGTCCTCCGCAAACGAAACGCCTTCCACTACCAAACAACCGCCACAGAAAACTTCGGCTTTGGAAAGATAACCCGGTACCGAAGCTCTGAACTCGCGCGGCAACGTGCGAACCGGATCGCCTAATCCCAACATGATCGCTTTACTGCCTTCGTTCACTTTGCCGCTGGTGTAATCAAGCGTATCCATCGACACGTTCGAGAAGATGAACAGATCGGTTTCGGGCCTGAACCTTTCGAGTATGTGTTCGAAGAGCTTTGGAAAATCTTTCAAATCCTGCGGTGTGTCTGTGAGTAACAGAAACTTCGTCAAGGACAGTTGTCCTTCGCCGAGAATGCGAAAACCCGAAACGAGTGCTTCGCGACCATAACGCTCGCGCACGACCGCAGCACACAACGAATGAAATCCCGTCTCGCCGTACGTCCAAAGATCGCGCACGGACGGCATCACCAGCGGAAACAGCGGCGACAACAACTTCTGCAAGTAGTCGCCAATGAAGAAATCTTCCTGGCGCGGTTTGCCGACAACTGTCGCGGGATAGATCGCGTCGCGGCGGTGAATCACAGCGTCGCAATGAAACACAGGATAATCGTGACGCAGCGAGTAGTAGCCATAATGATCGCCGAATGGTCCTTCGGGCCTGCGTTCGTGAGGAGCGGCATAGCCGATCAAAGCAAATTCTGCTTCGGCCGCGAGTCGATGCCGTCCATTGATTGGACTTGCAGTCATTCTTAGCCTCTGGCCGGCAAGCAACGATCCCAACACCAGCTCCGGAACATCCTCCGGCAGCGGCGCGATCGCCGCGAGGATCAACGCCGGTGGACCACCAAGAAACACTGTCACCGGCAACGGCTTATTCAACTTCTCAGCTTCGTGATAATGAAAGCCGCCACCCTTTTGAATCTGCCAGTGGAGTCCCGCGGAACGAGCGTCGTAAACCTGCATGCGATAGATGCCAAGGTTGTGTTTTCCTGTGACTGGATTCTCAGTGTAGACGAGTGGCAGTGTGATAAATGGTCCACCGTCTTCCTGCCACGTTGTGAGTACCGGCAACTGATCGAGACGCGCGGGTCTGTCTATCACCTGTGTTACCGGCGCGCGCGTTGTGTTCGTTGTTCCCAGCTTCAACAAATCAAGCGCGACCGAGCGATGCTGCCAGAGCTGAGCAGGCTTCGGTGGCAGCAGTGACTCGGCGATCTGCACCGCCTCGCGAACAAGCGCCTCCGGTTTTGGCCCAAACGCAAGATCGATGCGTCGTTCGGTGCCAAACAAATTCGTCACCACCGGATAACGGCTGCCCTTTACACGCTCAAACA
>DASZDV010000744.1:0-7702 GCA_035941575.1 Pyrinomonadaceae bacterium | reverse complement strand
CCGAGTTCGCGCACAAGTTCACGCGAAGTGTTTCGCAGCTTGTTTATCACTTCGATCATGTGGACCGGGATGCGAATCGTTCTTGCCTGGTCGGCAATCGCTCGCGTGATTGCCTGGCGGATCCACCACGTCGCATAAGTCGAAAACTTGTAACCGCGCCGCCATTCAAACTTATCAACCGCCTTCATCAAACCGATGTTGCCTTCCTGAATCAGATCCAGAAACTGCAAACCGCGGTTCGTGTACTTCTTCGCAATGGAAACAACCAGACGCAGGTTCGCTTCGACGAGTTCACGCTTCGCCTGACCGGTTTGCTGTTCGCCCGTAACAATAGCCTGAAGCGATCGCTTGATCTCAACCGGACCGACAAAGTTGTCGATCTCGATCTGCAATAGCCTTTTCCTGGCGCCGAGTATGCGGCGTTTCAGCTCTCGCTGCTCTTCCGGCTTGATCCGTTTGCGCGACAGTTTTTCGTTGTAACTATCAATCTCACGGTCAGCCTCACGGACCGTCTTCTGGACCGCACGGATCGCGTTGATCAATCGTTGGCGCGCGCGTTCCGTCAGGTTGAGACGCCCGATCTCCTGCGCGATTTCCAGGCGAGTGCGCGCAACTCTGCGTTTTAAGCGCGTGAGTTTCTTACTCTTCTTGCCGCGATTCAGCTTCTGCTCGGCGCGAAGTTTTTCCAGTTCCTTCAGCCCTTGCTTGGCGAGCTTTGAGATGTTCTGGATTCCTTCGATGGTCCAGGTTCGATATTCTTCGGCCTTGTCTTCGTCGCCGGTGAGTTCAGCCTGTTCTGAGAAGGTTACCGTGTCGCGGATGTTTATGCGGTGAGTTTCGAGATCATCGCCAATGCGCAACAACTCGCGCACCGCAATCGGGGAGCGCGCAATGGCTTTCTGAGTTTTTAACTGTCCGCGCTCGATGCGCTTGGCGATCGCTACTTCGCCTTCACGCGTGAGCAAGGGGACAACACCCATTTCACGCAGATAGAGTCGAACCGGATCGTTAGTCTTTTCGAGCGCACCGGCCGAAAGATCGAGTTCGATGTCTTCGTCGAGAACTTCCTCATCGTCGTCGGAGACGGTCGCGGCGGCTTGTTCCAGCAGCCGCTCGTCCGAATCTGCGACGGGGATGTTGGAACCCTCGAGTTTCTGGAGTACGTCTTCGATGTCGTCGGGCGAGACGACATTGTCAGGCAACTCGCGATTAAGGTCGTCAAACGTCAGGTACTTTTTGTCGCCGCCGAGTTCGAGCAGGCGTTCCATGACATCGTCGCGATCCTTGTCTTCGATAGTCACTGTGGTTTTAGTTACTTAGCTGTTGCTTCTCTGGCAGGTTGCAACATTAGTTGGCGCTGTGTGTCGAGTTTCGTTCGTTCCGCCACTAACTTTACAAGTTTTTCACTATCCTCTTCTCGTTCAGCTGCGACCAACTCTCTCTTCAGCTCTTCAATCCGATTCTCAATCTTCATCCGGCGGAAAGTGGAAACACACTCTTCCGCGACGTAATGTTCGTTTGACCCGTGCAGCGACGAATTCATCATCACCATCGGCACAACGCGGGCGGCAAACTCGTCGCCTTCCGTCTTCCGCATCAGTGCGTCGAAGTCAATTTCCGTGCCTTCAAGGTCGAGCGTAAACAATGCTTCAAAAAGCGGCGCCGTCGCGAGATCCTCATAGTCCTCCTTTTGCAACATTCCGAGGACTTCGTGTCGCAGATTGGCATCAGCCAGCAATAACCCAAGCAGACGCTGTTCCGCAGCACTGACTTTTGTTTGTTTGGCGACGACGTGAGCTGGACTGGACCGCGCCGGCCTGTTGTCGCGCACTGACTGCCATAACTCTCGCCTCCAACCGGAGGTGTTTACGTTCTCGCGATCGATTCCCAGAGAATCCATCGCCATGTCGAAATACTCGCGCTTCTGAATACGACTGTTGACTGCCCTTATGTAGGGAAGAACTTCTTCGACCGCTTCGGCTTTGTCTGCGGGCCGGTGAAGATTACGGTCGCGCAAAGCGTTTTCGATCACGAATTGTATGTGTGGTTTTGCCTGTGCCCGTCGCCGCTGATATTCAGTTACGCCCAACTTTCGAATGAATTCGTCGGGATCCGCATTGTCGGGAAGTACCAGCACTTTGACTTCGAGATCCTCGGCGAGAAGAATCTCGATCGATTTTTTTGCTGCTTGTACGCCCGCGCGGTCGCCATCATAGTTGACTACAACTTTGCGCGCAAACCTGCTTAGCAACTTCGCCTGCTCCGCAGTCAACGCAGTTCCGAGACTCGCGACGACGTTGCGTACACCAAACTGGTAAGGAACAATCAGATCGAGAAATCCTTCGACGAGAATCGCAAATCCCTGGCGACGAATTTCATCACGCGTGAGATTTAGACCAAACAGATTTCGACCTTTGATGTATGCGGCGGTCTCAGGGGAGTTGACGTATTTCGCGTCCTCGCCTTTCAACGTGCGGCCGCCAAAAGCGATGGGCCGCGACTGCGCGTCCACCACGGGAAACATCAAACGGCCACGGAAGCGATCGTAGTAGGAGTTGCCTTCCTCTTTTTTGACTACCAAACCACTGCGTTCAATCTGTTGTTGCGTTGCGCCTTTCTGTCGCAGATACGTCGAGAGTGCGTCCCAACTATCCGGCGCGTAACCAAGGCGAAAAGTTTTTTGTGTTTCTTCAGTAAGTTCTCGTTGGACCAGATAGTCTCGCGCGACGTGGCCCTCTTTGCTCGATTCGAGTTGCTGTTGCCACCATTCCATCGCCCACGTATTGAGTTGAATGACGTCGTCCGCTTCGTGCCGTCGCGCTTCAAACCGGCTGTCGTCCAGCATTTTCGGGAGCGGCATGCCGATCTTGTCGGCCACAATACGAATGGCTTCCGGGAAACTCACGCGCTCGATCTCCATCACGAAGTTGAAGACCGTTCCGCCTTTGTGACATCCGAAACAGTAGAAGATCTCTTTAGTGGGACTGACTGAGAACGAGGGAGTTTTCTCTTTGTGAAACGGGCAGCAGGCCATCCAATTCGCGCCCTTCTTTTTGAGCTGCACGTAATCCTGAATGACGCGAACGATGTCCGCTTGACGCTTGAGATCGTCGATGAATGTTTGGGGGTAACGCATCCGTGTTATCCGCGGAATCCGCGGCGGCTATTGTCTCAACTCAACCAGCGTTGCACCAGCACCGCCTTGGTCGGGTGGGGCGGTCAGAAAACGAGCGACATGAGGATGGTCACCTAACAAACCGGCAATCGCGCGCCGCAATGCGCCCGTGCCGTGACCGTGAACAATTCGAACCTTGCTGAGATTTGCAAGCGATGCTTCGTCAAGAAACTTATCCACTGCATCCACGGCCTCATCAGTTGTCTGGCCAATGACGTTCAACTCAGATTCGGTTTTCTGGTCCACGTCTGCGAGGTGAACTTCAGTGCCTGAGGAACGTCGTAACTTTTCCAGCTTTCCTTGCTGCGGCTTTGAAGTTGTTTGTTGTTCGACAAGTTCGAGGTTCTCGAGCTTTTCTCTGAAACGCAGTGCCTTGACACGGACTTCCGCGTAGCCTTCCTTGATCTGGTCCACGATTCCAACCGAACCAAACGAGAGTAGTTTCACTTTGTCGCCGACAACAATCTCGCGCGGAGATGCAGTCACGTATTCGACCTCAGCTTCTTGCTGGTGAATTGGTTCGCTTCGTTCGGTTGTAACAATTTGCCCGTCGCGCACAAGGCGAACACCACGCGAACCGGCCGTCGATCCTTCTCGCGAACCGGTCGTCGATCCCTCTGTAATTGATTGCGCCGCTCGCTCGGCGGCTCGTTTAATCTCTGCCACCTGACGTTGCGCTTCACGCTCCGCTCGAATTCTCTCAGTCCGATCTTCTATTCGCCCGACGAGTTCGCGTGCCTGCCTTTCGAGATCCGAAACTGCTCGTTGCGCAAGTTGCTCAAACGCGCTCTGGCGCTCCCGTTCGCGTTTTGCCGCCTGTTTATCAAGCGAAGCAAACTTTTCCGCAACCGCAGCGCGCTCCTCTTCAAGCGCCACGCGCAACGCTTCAGCTTCTTCCGACTCGCGCTTAATTCTTCGCAGATACTCAGACGCTTGAAGTGAAGAATCCTTCACTGAACTAACAGCCGCATCGACGATCGTTTTCGGAACTCCAAAGCGCCGTGCAATCTCAAGCCCAGATGAAGCTCCCGCGACGCCGACAATCAACCGGTACGTCGGTCGCAACGTCTTCTCGTCAAACTCGACGCTTGCATTGATGACTCCCGCTTCGTTGCCGGCATACATCTTCAAACCGCTGTAGTGCGTCGTGGCAATGACGTGAGCGCCGCAAACGCGACGAAAGTGGTCCACCACAGCAACGCCGAGAGCCGATCCTTCTTCCGGATCCGTTCCGGTTCCGACTTCATCGAGCAGCACCAGCGCCGGTCGCTCGCAGAGTTCCAGCATGCGCCCGATGTTGGCCACGTGCGAGGTAAACGTGGAGAGGTTTGCTGCGAGTGACTGGTGATCTCCTATATCCGCCAGAATACTTTCGTAAAACGGAAACGTACCTGACTTTGCCGGAACTGAAATACCGGATAGTGCCATTAACGCCAACAGCCCCGTTGTCTTCAACACAACCGTTTTGCCGCCCGCGTTTGCGCCCGAGATGATCATCGCACTGTGCTCATCGTCCAGCGCGAACGAAACAGGAACTACAGCGCCGCCGTTAGCGCGCAGGTTCTCTTCCAGCAACGGATGCCGCGCCTCGACAAGCTCCAGACTGCGATCCGAATCGATCTCCGGAACAGTGCAACGGAACTGTTGGTGAAAGATGGCCGGCAGTTGCACGCGCAATTCCTCAGTCAGGCCGAAGAGTATCTTCGCGATCTCGCGCGCTTCCGCTTCATGAAGACTCTGCAATTCGTTGTTGGATTCGATGGTTTCGAGCGGTTCGATGAACGCTGTCGCTCCAGACGACGAGTAACCGTGTGCCACGCCGTGAACGCGCCCGCGATGGTCCGCCTTGACCGGAATCACAAACCGATCGTTGCGAATCGTGACCAGTTCATCCTGAATCGCTTCCGCCGAACGGCGCATCAGGCCCTCGAGTGAACGCGTAATACGCGAACGCAGCGTCGAAATCTCATGGCGAATTTGCGCCAGTTCAGGACTCGCACGATCGTCAAGTTCTCCGGACGGCAGAATCTTGTTACTCACCCGCGCCACCAAACTGTTCAACTCTCGCGGCAGGTTCTCAACGAGCTGCCAAAGAACCGGCGCGTTCTCGCGTTCAGCGAGGATTGCGGCGCGCGCAGACATGGCCTGCTCACACAAGCGAGCCGTTTGGAGTATCGCAAGTGGATCGAGCGTTGCGCCTTCGACGCGCAAGCGCGCGATCGTTTCAGCAGGATCAGAGAAACCACTGAATGACCAGTTAACACCACGACCGCGCAGCGTTACGCACTCGGCCAACGCTGCCAGCTCGCGCTGCAATTCTTCAAAAGTCGCAACGGGAGACAGACTCTCAACTCGCGCCTGACCCACTTCGGTTTGCGCGTTTCGTTTAATGAGTGCCAGCAACTGCTGATACTCGAGAGTTGTGAATGCCTGCGCGTTCATTTCCGAGGTGGAAAGGTTACAACGCCGCTGGACGACAAACAAATCTTCCCCATATACAATTACTGTCATGGACGAATTCGATCGATATCGCGCAGCGATGAACGAAAAGCTGCTTGGCAGCGGACATCTCGGCATAAAGCGGTTCTTCGCTCTCGACACGCAAGCTTACGAAGACGGCGCGCTCGACAAGAAGACGAAAGAACTTATGGGCCTTGTGGCCTCCACGGTCCTGCGCTGCGATGATTGCATCACGTACCACGTCAAACAATGCGTCGAGATTGGCGTGCGGCGCGAAGAGTTTCTCGATGCTTTCAACGTCGCACTGGTCGTCGGTGGTTCAATCACGATTCCCCATTTGCGGCGCGCCATAGAACGCGTTGACGAGTTACTCGAACATTGATGAAAGCACTGATACTCGCGCTGTCATTGATTGTGAGTTCCACGTTCGGTTACGAGCGAGGTGTTTTAATGTCTGCACAAGATAGAGCACGCGTAAGAGCTCCGGAGATTCAAGGTGGGCGCGGTTGGTTGAATACAGACAAGCCGCTTTCGCTGGCCGCACTCAAAGGCAAGATCGTTCTGCTGGACTTTTGGACTTATGGCTGCATCAACTGCATCCATATCATTCCCGATCTCAAGAAACTCGAAACGAAATACGCGAATCAATTGGTGGTCATCGGCGTCCACTCCGCCAAGTTTCAGAACGAGAAAGAGACAGAAAACATTCGTCGCATCATTCTCCGCTACGAGATCGAACATCCCGTCTACAACGACTCGGAATACGCTGTGTGGCAGAGTTACGGCGTGCGTGCATGGCCCACGCAGGTGTTGATCGATCCCGCGGGATACATCGTCGGCGGAGTTTCCGGTGAAGGAAACTACGAGGTCATCGATCGCACGATTGCGAAACTCATTGAAGACTTTCGCAAACGCGGCGAGTTGAACGAAGAGCCACTGAAACTCGTGCTCGAACGCGCGAAAGTCGGTGATCTGCCGCTGGCTTTTCCCGGCAAGATACTCGCGGACGCCGCAACCGATCGATTGTTCATTGCTGACTCGAATCACAATCGAATCGTTGTCACTAAGCTCGACGGCACGCTCCTGGAAGTGATTGGTACCGGCGACGCGGGCGCCGCCGACGGCGCCTTCGACAAAGCGAATTTCTATCGTCCGCAAGGTTTGGCCCTCGCAGGCGATACTCTTTACGTTGCTGACACTGAAAACCATCTCATCCGGCGCATCAATCTCAAGTCGCGCACCGTAGAGACACTTGCCGGCACTGGCAAGCAGTCGCACGAGTACGGGCAGTCAGGACCAGCGCGCCAGATCGCGCTCAGTTCGCCGTGGGATCTTCAACTCGCGGGCAACACGCTTTATATCGCGATGGCTGGTCCACATCAGATCTGGAAACTTGATCTCGAAAAAGACACAGTCTCAACCTTCGCGGGGTCCGGTCGCGAGGCCCGTCTCGACGGTTCACTTCTCGAATCGGGTTTCGCACAGCCATCCGGAATGGCGATTCTCGGACATACTCTGTACGTTGCCGACAGCGAGTCGAACATCATTCGCGCGATTGACCCCACGGGCGGCCACGTCAAGACGGTCGTCGGTGGCGATCTGTTTGAGTTTGGCGATGTTGATGGAACAGGCGACGAGGTGAGACTTCAGCATCCGCTCGGACTCGTCGCTTACGGCGATAAGCTGTTAATTGCCGACACGTACAATCACAAGATCAGGGAACTCGATCCAAAGCGCCAACGAGTCACCACGTTCGCCGGTACGGGCAAGCCCGGACAGGCCGACGGTTCGACGCCGTCGTTCTATGAACCCGGCGGACTCACGATCGCAAACGGCAAGCTCTACGTTGCTGACACCAACAATCACGCTATTCGCGTAGTCGATCTCAAGACGAAACAGGCGAGCACTTTACGAATCAACGGGCTCGCGCCGCCCGAGAAGAACATGATCAGTTCTGAAACTGCGGTCGCGCCAAACGTCGAGGAGATCAAGACATCGGCGCAACAACTTCGAACGGGCGCAAATGCGGTTCTCGAGATCAATGTCGAATTGCCGCAGGGTTATCAC
>DASZDV010000743.1:0-1847 GCA_035941575.1 Pyrinomonadaceae bacterium | reverse complement strand
CATCGCGTTGAAGTAGTCAGGCGAGACGGCGGAATAGTTTGTAACCGGCAGGTTCTGGTCTGATTCGCGCGGCTGCCCCTCGACGTAGTAACCGATCGAAAGGTCATGCACGATTGGCAGAATCCTCGCGAGTCCCGTTGCGCGAACACCCGGCAGGGTAGAAACGTCCTGGACCAGTTGCTGACTGAGGCGCGCGAGTTGTTCTTTGTCCGCGTATTTCTTTTCCGAGACTTGCAACGTCACTGCCAGCGCGTTGTGTTCGTCGAATCCAGGATCAACTTGATAAGCGTTCCAGATCGAGCGAAGCAATAGTGTTCCACCGACTAACAACACGAGCGCCAGCGCCACTTCAGCGGCGATCAGCAAGTTGCCGGCACGCTGTTTTCCGGACGCTCTATCGCTGCCACACTTCAAAGCCTCGTTGGCATCAGTCTTCACCAACTGAAGCATTGGAACGAGACCGACGATCAGCGCCGTCAACAGAGTTACACTGAACGTAAAAAGCAATGCACGCTTGTCGATCGTAACCTCCGCAAGTCGTGGCAAGTCGGTAGGAGCGATCGCAAGCAGTGCCTGGAGTCCCCAAACCGCGATGGGCCACGCGGCGAGGGCGCCGAGCAGCGCCAGCAGCAAACTTTCAGTGGCGAGCTGTCGTGCGATGCGCACGCGTCCGGCGCCAATTGCCACGCGAATTGCAATCTCTCTTTGGCGAGTGGCCGCACGCGCGAGCAGCAGACTCGACACATTCGAGCAGGCAATTAGAAGAACGATGCCGACGGCGGCGAAGAGTATCCAGAGAATCTTCCGCGCGTCTCCAACCGTAAAATCCAGTACCTGAGTTACCTTAACGGTCCAACCCTCATTTGTCGCCGGATTTGCCTGCGCGAGCCGCCCTGCAATAGCCGTCATCTCCGCTTGAGTTTGTGCAAGACTGATTCCAGGTTTGAGTCGCGCTATCGCCTCGATGTAACGCGCGTGATGCAACGTCGTTTCGGTTTCGGTGAAGGCGATCGGAGTCCACAGTTCACGCTTTCTCTGATCGGGCAGGCGAAACGCACTCGAGACCACGCCAACGATAGTGAAGTCTTCGCCACTGAGCTTCAGTGATCTGCCGATGATGTTCGGATCGGAGCCAAAACGTCGCTGCCAAAGTCCCTCGCTGATGATCACAACCTTTTCACGACCGGATTGATCTTCCTCAGCGAAAAAGTCTCGCCCGAGCAGCGGCTGCACACCGAACATCTTGAAAAGCCCTGCCGATACACGGCCCGCGAGCAGACGCTCAGGATCACCATCACCGCTTAAGTTGTAGGAGATGTTGCGATAGGCCGCGAGATCCGAGAACACCGTGTTCTGTCGTTGCCACTCGACAAAATTCCCTGGCGCGATCTGCGCGTCGGGCTGCTTCAACGGATTTGACTCACGCAGCGCCACCAAACGTTCCGGCTCGGGGTAATCCAACGGACGCAGCAACACGCCATAGACGACGCTAAAGATCGCAGTGGTCGCCCCAATCCCCAGCGCGAGCGTAATCACGGCCACCGCAGTAAACATCGGCTTCCGCGCCAGAATACGCAGCGCATAACGCACGTCTTTGATTAAGTCCTGCACCTCATTCATCTCTCAACGCAACCATCGGATCGACACGCGAGGCGCGACGCGCCGGGAGATAACCGGCCAACGCCGCGACAACTGCCAACAGCAACGTAGCGAACGTGATCGTCAGCGGGTCGTTAGGCTTCAGTTCATACAACAACGTCGCAGCCGTCCTCGTGAGTGCCAACGACGCCAGCACGCCAACGACCAGTCCGATCAGCACCAGGATTAATGCTTCACGTAGAACGAAC
>DASZDV010000742.1:0-3342 GCA_035941575.1 Pyrinomonadaceae bacterium | reverse complement strand
AAACAGGATCGCAATGTCGAAACTGATCGTCGCTTCCAGATTCGGGCGCTGTACCTTGACCGCAACCTCTTCGCCTGTCGCGAGACGCGCACGATAGACCTGTCCCAGCGAAGCCGCCGCGATCGGTTCGCTATCGATCTCCGGATAGCATTCGTGAAGTGGACGACCCAACTCCGACTCGATCCTCGCAAAAGCGTCCGCAGTCGCAAACGCCGGCACCTGGTCCTGTAGCGTGGCGAGTTGTTTGACGTACTCCAACGGCAGAAGATCTGCACGCGTTCCCAGCGCCTGACCGATCTTGATGAAGGTCGGTCCGAGTCCGATCAGCGATTCGCGCAACCACAGGGCTTGTTTCTCGAGACGTGCTTGCTTTCTCGTCGAACCTTCAGCACCGCGAAATACTACATACCGCAGCACGCGAACGAACAGATCGAACGCAGCGTAGAGCTGTGCCCAGCCCCACGCTTTCAACCGTGCTATGCGGCCCTGTTCGCGAGCAGAATCCCGCATACGCGTCACGCCGCGGCGATTGAAATCCGCGCGCACGTCGTAGGTGTCGAGAAAGAGGTAAAGCGAAAAGAGCCCGAGCACTCGCGCCACTTGCGCCGCCCGCAACCACCCACGAAACCCGCGACCCGCGAGCAGTTCGTTCACCATTTCTTCCGTTAACGGTTGAACGTCCCGCGTATGTTTTGCGGGTTGCGGTAATGTGGGCCTTAAGCCGTTGTGATTCGGTTCGATTTTTGTAAGTGCGTTCATTAAAAAACTAAATCACCGATAACATGTGTTTCGTGCCTGTACGCTCGAAATAACTTTCGGCGCGAGCTACGTCCCTCTTAATCTGCCTTGTCAATTCTTCAACTGAACCAAACTTTCGTTCATCACGCAAACGATATAAAAACCTGACGCGCACGACGTCGCCGTAAAGATCGCCGTCCCAGTTCAGTACGAAGGTCTCAACCGAAGGTTCCGACGCATCCCCGAAGGTTGGTCGGAGCCCCACATTTGTTACGCTTCGGCGCCATTGTCCGTCTATCAAAGTCCCCGTCACGTAAACACCGTTACGAGGTATGACGCGGTTGTTTGGGTGCAGGTTGGCCGTCGGAAAACCCAGCTTATGACCGCGTTCTGAACCTCGTTCGACGCGTCCTTCGACGCCGTAGGGGCGGCCCAACATGCGCCGCGCAAGGTTTACCTGGCCGCGCGCGAGCAACTGGCGAATCTTGCTCGAACTCACGCGCTGGCCGCGAAGTTTCACCTCGGAAACCTCTCCCGCGACAAAACCGAGTTTGGCACCGAGACGTCGCAGCAGTTCAATGTTGCCTTCGCGATTATGACCAAACGCGAAACCCTTCCCGAGATAGACTTCGCGCGCGTGCAACCTGTCGATAACAACGTCGCTGATGAAGTCTTCAGCACTAACATTCGAAAATGCTTTCGTAAAGCGCACCACAATCGTCTGTTCGATACCCATCACGCCGAAGCCTTCGATCTTCTGATCGAACGTTTGAAGTAACGGCGGCGCAGATTCGGGATGCAACACTGCGCGCGGATGTGGATCGAAAGTGATTACGGTCGGCACGGCGTTAACAGCACGAGCACGTTCGACGACGGTTTGCATGATCAACTGGTGACCGAGGTGCAGGCCATCGAATACGCCGAGCGTGAGCACCGTTGGGCGGTGGATTTCTGCGTTATCGGTTCCGTGAAAGAGGCGCATAACGGTATTGTCGATTGCCGATTGTCGATTAAGTGCGGGACGACGACTGCTCAATCGGCAATTGGAAATTGGCAATTGGCAATGACTCGACCACCAGTCCGTCGTACGCAAACTCAACACCCGCCGGCAATCGAGCCGAGTCGCGAGCGTGTTTGATGTCGTGAGCCATGTGCGTAAAGAAAGTGCGTCGTGGCTTTATCTCTGCGATGTACTCCAACGCTCGATCGACCCACAAGTGCGTGGGATGTTCTCGGAAACGCAGACAGTCGAGAACCAATACGTCGAGATCTTGCAATGATTCGATCGTCTCGGCAGGTATATCACTCAAGTCGGTCAAGTAAGCGAAATCGTTAAAACGATAAGCCATCACCGGCAGTCGACCGTGAATCACTTCGAGCGGCAGGATCTGGAGTTCTGGTCCAATACAAAACGGCGCGCCAGGATAGACCGTGTATGGAATTACTTGCGGCAGTCCACCGCCGAA
The DNA here is from genome assembly GCA_035941575.1 of Pyrinomonadaceae bacterium. Classification (GTDB taxonomy): domain Bacteria; phylum Acidobacteriota; class Blastocatellia; order Pyrinomonadales; family Pyrinomonadaceae; genus PSRF01. Next base: position 1,138 of record DASZDV010000742.1, on the reverse strand, counting down.
ATGTGACGGTTCAAAGACGTACTTGAAGATGCGTTTGATATCGACCCAGGCGCGCTCGTTCGCGTACAAGCCGAGTGCGCCAAAGCGAAAGTTGAGCGGGCGAATGTCGTCAAGACCAAAAATGTGATCGGCGTGGCAGTGTGTGATCAGTACCGCATCCAGGCGCTTGAGTCCAAAGCGAAGCGCTTGTTGGCGAAAGTCGGAAGAAGTATCGACGAGAATCGTGCGGCCGGCGTGTTCGACGATTACGGAAACGCGCAGGCGCTTGTCGTGTGGATCATCAGAAGTACAGGTTTCGCAATCGCAACCAATTGACGGCACGCCGGTGGACGTTCCTGTACCAAGGAAAGTGAGCTTCATCTGAAAACGAGCGGCTACCTGCCACCGGTGATGTCGTTGCCGGAGAAGCGTTGCGCTCGCGGAGGGGCGTTCATCAGCGACACGTACTGCATCCGCAAGTCCGAAAGCAGACCGTCAAGCATCTGTTTCTCTTTCGTAGTCAGGTTTCCCGCGGTCTTCTTTTGCAGCATGCCGAGCACGTCGATCCAATGTTTGCCTAACTCAACGTCGACGTCGCGTTGGTGCGTCACAGGATGCTCCATCATGCCGAGCGCGGAAGCAGCGTTGGAGGCTATCGACATGACGAAACTCAGAAATCCCGCCGGATCGCGCGCCTCCGCCAATTCTTCCTCTGTAAACTCCTCTTCCGGCTCGCCGGCGGAATCAACAGGCGGTTCTGTTGTTGCTGTCTCGGTTTCGACGCCCGTTGCGGCTTGGGCGGCGTCCGCGGCTACGGTTTCCACCTTCGGCTCAGGCCGCTCTTCTGGCGGAAGATCGCGCGGGCTCCCGTCAGGATTAAACAGCCGGCGATCCGTCACTTTGAAAGTTGGTTGATCGTTACTCATAACTCTATTTGTATGTGTACCGTGATGGTAGCATAGACTACTGCCATGCCCACAACGTTCAACGATCTCGTGAATTTGATGGAACGCCTGCGTTCGCCAAACGGCTGTCCGTGGGACCGGGAACAAACCTACGCGACGCTCGCGCCAATGCTACTCGAAGAGGCTTACGAAGCTTTCGAAGCCGTCGAGGAGGCACGCGAAGGCCATCCTGCGGAACTGTGCGACGAACTCGG
>DASZDV010000741.1:0-3165 GCA_035941575.1 Pyrinomonadaceae bacterium | reverse complement strand
GGATTTTTACTCTGGATGCGTCGCAACGGTTTTCGCGTTATTCAAAAGGAATTGAAGACCTTTTATGACGGCACGCGCAAAGCGAATCTCGACGTCGAGATCGCAGTCGATATGCTTTCGCTCGCCGGTCGTTACGACACGGCGATACTTGTTTCCGGCGACGAAGATTTTGTCTACGCCGTGAACGCGGTTGCATATAAGGGATGTCGAGTAGAGATCGCCGGGTTTAGGTCCAACACTGCGCCAAAACTGATCGACGTGGCTGATTATTTTATCGATCTCGGCGAGATTGCGGACAGGGTGCGCAAGGAGATCTCGCAAGTGCCGCGTTATGACGAACGCGATCTACACGAACCTCTGCCGGCTCATTACCTACAGGACCAGTTGCAGATCGGCAAATCGGACCCTGATGCTTTTCAAACCGCGATGCGAGTGGTACTAGAAGCTGAGATCGACGACGAACAAGCTGCGGCCGAGTTTAACGCGGCCACCGAGTTCATCAGGATTACGGACGAACACTAGCATCTCGATGAAACTGTTCACGATTCAGGAAGCAAATGCTCTTCTGCCGAGCGTCAGAACGATTGTAGGGAAGATTCAGCGGGCGCACCGAAGAGTCGCCGAGTACCGAGATGAAGCCAAACAGGCTGCCGAAGCTGCCGAAAAAGGTGGCGGCGGAATGCCGGCTGGTATTGAGTACGCGGTTGCCTTGACGGAGTTAACGACTCAGATTGCGGCGCTGGAAATCCTTGGCGTTCAACTGAAGGATTACGAGCGAGGCCTGGTGGATTTTCCCTCACTTCGCGACGGCCGCGTCGTACTTCTCTGCTGGCAGATGGGCGAAGGCGACGAACTCGAGTGGTGGCACGACGTGGACGCCGGGTTCGCCGGCCGCACTCCACTCTAATCCGCCACCTCGCGTTCCTGCGACAATGTTTTGACCCCGTAGCGCTCGATATCACGGTTTCGGCGCCGAAGGCGCAGACAGAGGGTAGCCAGGGGCGAGCGCGAAGCGCCGCCCCTGGGATCTTAAAACCAATGAGCCAGGCCTGAAAGGCCAACAGATTCCTCAAACCTACAACCTCAACGCCTGCTTTATTTTCTCATTGACCACTTAAAGTTTTTCCTGATAGGATGCGTCGCGATCGCCGCGTAGCGGTCGCGAGCCGACGCAGTAAGCCTGACCCCTGTCGGTTTATCTACTTAACCGAAAATGAAAGCAACCGGCGACTCCGCAACCCCACCCCCCGAACGAAAGTCTACACTCATCGAATTTCCCGGTATCGCTCGTAATTCCCTGCCGGAATGGCGCAAGGAATTGAGCGAAAGAGTGCGGGAAGTGCAGGAACGTCGCGCCCGCGAAGCCGCGCACGAAGCAGCCGAGGCCGAGCGCCGCGCCCGCGAAGCTGCAACTCAACCTCCACAACTTGAATTACTCCCACCGACCGAAATGCCGGCGATGAATCCACTCGTTGCCGCCGCGCTCAAACGAATTGAACGAGCGCACCAGGACTCTTCGGTTGATACTCGTCCATCGCGAACGTCACTCGCGACCGCCGTCGCCTATGCGCCGGAACGAGAAGAAAACATCATGAACGAGACGGTTCCTCCGACCATTCAACTCGAGTTTGAATCGGAACCTCAGGATTCAGAAGCAGCGCCCATTGTAGAAAAGAGTCACCTCGTGGTGGTGCCGCCTCCGACTGAAACAATTGCGCTCAAGTCCGAACCGCCCAGACGCGTGATCGTAGAAAACGATCCGGCGTTGAACTATCTCGATTCCATTCGCAGAAACATTCGCGTCGATGACATCTCGAACCGAAGCGCGTCAGCGTTTCGACGTGCCGTCTCGGCGATTCTCGATCTGCTCTTCTGTGCGCTGCTAACGTCGCCAATCGCAGCAGCGCTGTATTTGAACGGCGCCACTTACCAGGATCCGCGCGCGTTGACAGTCGCCGGCGGAGCGCTGCTGATCGTTACGTTTATCTATCTCACTTTGGCGACCGCGTTGACGGGCCGCACGTGGGCCATGCGTCTGCTTTCTTTGCGCGTGATCGACACGAAGACAGGCTTGATTCCAACGGGCGGTCAGTCTCTGGGCCGTTCCTTCTTCTATTTGCTGTCATTAGCGACGGGAGTTGGGATTCTTTTCGCGCTTATCAGTCGCGAAGGTTACACTGCGCATGATCGATTTACGCGTACCGCAGTAGTAACCAGTTGAAGTGCATCCGCAACTCCTTCAGAACGTCGTAGAAGAGCTTCGCACCAATCTCACCGGCAAATACCTCGGAAAGATATTTCAACTCAGTTCGGTTTCTTTTGCGCTTGATTTTGGACTGCGCGGCAGGTTTCTGTTTGTGAGTGTGGATCCTGCGAGTCCGCGGTTGTATCTGGTGCAGCGGCGTGTGAAGGAGTTGGAGAAGCAGTCGCAGCCGCTGGCAGCATTTGGGCAGGCGCTGCATTCGAAGTTAGGCGGTGCGTCGATTACATCGATCGAAAAGGAACCGGGCGATCGAATTGTTCGGTTTAGTTTTGGTTCGCAGACTTTGGTCGCGCAGCTTACCGGAAGGACAGCGGATCTTTTCTTACTGGACGAGCTGAATCAAGTTGAAGCCGGTTTGCGGACACAAATTAGACGGATTTATTCGCCTCCTCCAATCCGTAAAATCTCTGTTGCAAACGACCTGCCGCCAGCGAACGCCTCGCCTTCAGCAGCCGCCGACGCCTACTTCTCTTCCCTCGACCGCGCCAAAGAATTCGAGTCGCGCGCAAATACCATTCGTTCGCGCCTCGTCAAGACGATTCGCCAAAAACAGAAGTTGAAACAGAACCTCGAACAGGATCTCGCTAGTCACGGCGATCCTGGCGAGCACAAACGTATTGGCGACCTCTTGTTGGCGAACGTTTCAACTGCTCAACGCGCTGGTAACAAAGTCCGTATCACGGATTATTACGCTGAAGGCGCGCCGGCGATTGAACTCGAGATCGACGAGAACGTTTCGCTTCAGCAGGAGGCGGCGCGACGGTTTCGACAGTACGCGAAAGCGAAGCGTGCGCGTGATGAGATTGCGGAGCGCATGGTGCAGATTGACCGCGAGATCGCGCAGTTGAACGGCCAGTTGGATCACATTGATCAAATTATCCGTGAGAAAGACCTCACGGCAT
>DASZDV010000740.1:0-2603 GCA_035941575.1 Pyrinomonadaceae bacterium | reverse complement strand
CTTCCCGGGGATGGGATTGGACCGGAAGTCACTAAAGAAGCAATCACGGTACTGCAAACAGTTGCGGCCATTCACGGGTATCGATTTGATTTTGAAGAGCACGCCGTCGGTGGCGTTGCAATCAAGAACTTCGGCTCGCCTTTACCGCGAACCACGCTCGACGCATGTCTCGCTTCCGATGCAGTGTTACTCGGCGCGGTAGGAGCTCCAGAATACGATCGCCTACCGCCGAATCAACGCCCGGAAGCCGGGCTCCTGCTATTGCGCAGCGCACTCGGCGGTTACGCTAATCTTCGTCCCGCAATTTCATATTCATCGATCGCAGCGTGTTCACCAGTGCGACCCGAAGTCGCGCGTGGCACTGACATTCTGATCGTTCGTGAACTACTCGGTGGTCTTTACTTTGGCGAACCGAGGGGCATCGCTACCACCAACGGCACGACAGTTGGAACCAACACGATGCGTTATTCAGTCGAAGAGATCGAACGCGTCGCGAGAGTTGCCTTCGACGCCGCACGTAAACGTCGTGGCAAAGTGACGTCAGTTGACAAGGCAAACGTCCTCGAGACTTCACAGCTTTGGCGTCAAACAGTGATTCGCGTATCGCAGGACTATCCGGACGTAACACTGGACCATCTCTACGTGGATGCTTGTGCGATGCATCTGATTGCAAACCCACGTCGCTTTGATGTGCTGTTAACGGAAAATCTTTTTGGCGATATTCTGTCGGATGAAGCGGCAGTTATCAGCGGCTCCTTAGGCATGCTCGCGTCCGCAACCATCGGTGGCGAAGTCGGACTGTACGAACCGGTTCACGGTTCGGCGCCTGACATCGCCGGCCAGGGGATCGCAAATCCTTGCGGTGCGGTTGCGTCGGCGGCGATGATGTTGCGTCATTCATTCGGTCTCGAGCAGGAAGCGAATGATATTGAACTGGCGATAAAGGATGTGTTAGAAGCCGGTTATCGCACGCCTGACATTGCCGAGGGAACAGGCGGCTACGTCGTCACGACGAGCGAGTTTGGTGAATTAATTTGTCAGGCTGTGACTGAGATTGCTGATATGCGGCATGCGTATCATGCTGTTTAGTGCTTTGTGCTTTGTACTTTGTACTTGGTACGTTTAAGTTATCCACGCGTGGAAATAACAAGTACAAAGAACTAAGCACAAAGTACAAAGCCCCATGACTACGTTATTCGAGAAACTCTGGCAAGCACATATTGTCCGTGAAGCGCGAGGAGAGCCCACACTCCTCTACATCGATCTACACCTCATTCATGAGGTGACGTCGCCGCAGGCGTTTGAAGGTTTACGCCAGGCAGGCCGAAAAGTAAGACGCCCAGATCTTACTTTCGGCACTGTCGATCACAACGTCCCCACTACCGATCGCAGTCTGCCCATCGCAGACGCAACCGCCGCGAATCAAGTCGAGACACTTCGTCGCAACTGCAAAGAGTTTGGTATCGAACTCTTCGATATTCACTCTCCGGAACAAGGCATCGTCCACGTCATAGGACCAGAGCTTGGTCTCACGCGGCCTGGTATGACGATCGTTTGTGGCGATAGTCACACCAGCACTCACGGCGCCTTTGGATCGCTTGCGTTTGGCATCGGCACGAGTGAAGTCGAGCACGTGCTGGCAACGCAGTGTCTGCCGCAGAACAAACCACTCACGATGAAAGTGCAGACGCACGGTTTGTTACGCGAAGGTGTTACGGCGAAAGATCTCGCGCTCGGTATCATCGGCAAGATGGGAACGGATGGCGCTACCGGCTTCGCGATAGAATACGCCGGTGAAGCGGTGCGTGCCCTCTCGATGGAAGGGCGAATGACGCTCTGCAATATGAGCATCGAAGCCGGCGCACGAGCCGGCATGATCGCTCCTGACGAGACAACGTTTGCGTATCTCAAAGGTCGCCGCTTCGCGCCAACTGGCGAAGCATGGGAAAACGCTGTCAGTTACTGGAAGACGCTGAAGAGCGACGACGACGCCGTGTTTGATCGAGTGGTGGAGATTGATGCTGCGAGTCTCGAGCCGTTTGTGACGTGGGGAACGAGTCCGGGAATGGTTGTGCCAGTCACGAGTTTTGTACCCGATCCGCAAGAGGCAAAGAGTGCTGCGGACAGGCAAGCTGCTGAGCGTGCACTCGAGTACATGGCACTCAAGCCACGGACAAGTATCCAGGAGATCTCGATTGATCGTGCGTTCATTGGGTCATGCACAAATGCACGTATTGAGGACTTGAGAGCTGCGGCGCGTGTGGTGAAGGGTTATCGAGTTAGCTCGTCGGTGAGTGCGATGGTCGTGCCCGGTTCGCAGGACGTTAAGAAAGCTGCGGAGCGCGAGGGTCTCGATCGCATTTTCAACGAAGCCGGTTTTGAGTGGCGCGAGGCTGGGTGTTCGATGTGTTTGGGAATGAACGCCGATATCCTGCAGCCCGGTGAGCGCTGTGCATCGACGAGTAACAGAAATTTTGAAGGGCGACAGGGTCGCGGGGGGCGAACGCATCTTGTCAGTCCGATGATGGCGGCGGCGGCGGCAATCAAAGGGCACTTTACGGATGTGAGAGAGTGGATCTTTAAATAACGCGGATTTAAAACCG
>DASZDV010000739.1:0-6525 GCA_035941575.1 Pyrinomonadaceae bacterium | reverse complement strand
TGATGAACCTCTTGTTCACCGAAACAACAACGCTCGGCGTGCGCAGTTATGAAGTGCAGCGGCGCGCTTTAGATCGCAGCGTAGTGCGCGTCGAAACGCAGTATGGGCCAATCGATGTTAAAGTAGCCCATTTGAACGGGCGTGTGGTGAATGAGATGCCGGAGTTTGAACAGTGTCGTGCTGTGGCGGCGAAGGCCGGCGTGCCGCTGAAAGTCGTAGAGGACGCAACTCGCGTCGCCTTAAGGGTTTTAGATGAGCAAGGATAAAAAAGCGGATTTAGATCTAATTGCGCAGGGCGTGCGGATGATCCTCGAGGGGATCGGCGAAGACCCGGAGCGTTCGGGTTTGCAGGAAACACCGCAGCGCGTCGCAGAAATGTATGCCGAACTCACCTCCGGTATGCGCGAAGATCCAAAAGAACACGTCGTGCCGTTACCCGGCGACACGCACGACGAGATGGTTATCGTAAAAGACATCAGCATCGCTTCGCTTTGCGAACATCACCTCGCGCCTTTCGTCGGCCGCTGTCACATTGCGTACATTCCGAAGGGCGGCCGCATTCTCGGTATCTCGAAGCTGGCGCGCATCGCGGAAACGTTTTCACGCAGGCTACAGCTTCAGGAAAGATTGACAACTGACATTGCCAACACGCTTTTCGAGGGACTCAGGCCACTCGGTGTGATGGTGGTCATCGAAGCGGAACATACGTGTATGACGCTGCGCGGTGTTCGGAAAGCAGGGGCAAAGACGATCACCTCGGCAGTGCTCGGCGGTTTTCGTTCCGACCCGCGCACACGCGCTGAAGCGATGGCCTTGATCAAAGGAAAGGACTGATTCGGACATGGCATCACTAAAATCCGTGGCTCCTGTTGCTCTCGGGCTCGCGCTCGTCGCGACTATAAGCGTCGTCTCGCAACAAAAGACTTCGACGTTCAACGAAGCAGCGCTCAAAGCTCACATCCGTTTTCTTTCCGATGACATGCTCGAAGGACGCGGCACCGGCGCGCGCGGTGGAGAACTCGCCGCCAAGTACATTGCCGCGCAACTCGAAAAGGCCGGCGCAAAGGGCGCCGACAACGGCAGTTTCTTTCAACCGGTTTCACTGGTTGGCGTGAAAGCGGATCCGAATACGACGTTGACTATTTCCGGCGCAAGCGGAAGCGAGAGCTTTAAATTCGCAGATGATTTCGTGGCGTTCACCGGTGCGCAAACGGAACAGGTCGACGTCGATGCCGATCTCGTCTTTGTCGGTTACGGCATCTCTGCCCCCGAGCAGAAGTGGAACGACTACAAAGGCAATGACGACTATCGTGGCAAGATCCTCGTGATGCTTGTGAACGACCCTCCCGCAACAGCGGAAGAGCCAAACCTTTTCGGCGGTAAAACGCTGACTTACTACGGACGTTGGACCTACAAATACGAAGAAGCCGCGCGCCGCGGCGCCGCCGGTGCGATTCTATTACACACGGACGAGTCTGCCGGTTATCCGTGGGGCGTTGTTCGCACGTCAAACGGATCGTGGCGCTTCGACATTGCGCGACAGCCGAACGACACAACGCCGTTTCTGCAATTCCGGTCGTGGGTGACCGATGCGTCATCGCGACGCATGATGAAACTTGCCGGACAAGACCTCGACGCGTTGCGAGCGGCGGCAGCAAAACGTGATTTTCAACCCGTGAAACTTGGGTTGAAAGGCAAGTTGAACCTGAAGAGCGAAGTGAAACGTGTCGCGGCGCCGAACGTTGTGGGTGTTATCGAAGGCAGCGATCCGCAGTTGCGCAACGAGTACGTGGTCTATTCAGCGCACTGGGACCATCTCGGCGTCGGCGCGCCGAACAAAGACGGCGACACGATCTATAACGGCGCGCTGGATAACGCTTCCGGCGTTGCCGTCGTGCTTGCAATCGCTGAACACATTGCGAACCTGCCGCCGGCCCAACGTCCGAAACGTTCGAGCCTGTTCCTGTTTCCCACTGCTGAAGAGCAGGGACTACTCGGCGCCGAATGGTACGCGAAACATCCCGTCGTGCCATTGGACAAAACTGCCGCAAACGTAAATCTCGATTCAATGAACGTGCTTGGTCCAACGAACGATTTCATACCGTTGGGCGCTGAACGTTCGAGTCTCAAAGCTGTGGTTGAAGCGGTCGCGAAGGAAATGGGCCTGCGTGTATCGCCTGACGCGCGGCCGGAACAGGGATCGTTCTATCGTTCGGATCACTTTCCGTTTGCGAAAGCGGGCGTGCCGTCGATTAGTTTGAAAGAAGGCAACGATTACGTTGGCCGGTCGAAAGATTGGGGTGAGCAGCAGTTCCGCGCTTACAACACTGCCCACTATCATCAACCATCCGATGAGATGCGCGACTCCTGGGACTTCCGCGGCATGATCCAGGAGGCCGAGATTGCGCTGGCGATTGGCCGCCGCATCGCCGACATGCCAGCTAAACCTCAGTTCAATCCCGGAGATGAATTCGCCAAAAAGCCCGGCACAAACTGAGTCACGAAAAGGCACAAGAAAACAAAGAGGCACAAGAAGCACAAACAGCAGAGTCTGGATGAAAACTTTCTACGTCACGACACCAATCTATTACGCCAATAGTCTGCCGCACCTGGGCCATCTCTATACCATGATCGTGGCAGACACGATTGCGCGCTCGAAACGGCAGCGCGGTATTGAGACCTATTTCCTGACCGGCACCGACGAACACGGCATCAACATCGAGCGCGCGGCGCAAAAAGCCGGACGTACACCGCAGGAACAAGCCGACTACGTCGTCAGTTATTTCACACGCATGACAAATGCGTTTGGTATCGACACCGAACACGGCGGTTACGACATTTTCATGCGCACGACCGCTCCGTTTCATTACGAAGGCGTGAGCGAGTTGTGGCGTCGGATTGTTAAAGCAAAAACGCCGAAAGGTAACGACGCGATTTATAAGGGCCATTACGAGGGTTGGTTCTGTGCGGCCTGCGCGGAGTACAAGACTGAAGACGAGTATCAGAAACCGAAAAGTGAAGGGCAGCCACCAACATGTCTGATTCACGACACGCCGCTCGATCGTGTTTCTGAAGAGAGTTACTTCTTCCGGTTATCGGATTTCGACGAAGCGCTGCTCGACGTTTATACGAGCCGGCCGGAATTCATCAGGCCGGAATCACGGGCCAATGAAGTGATTAGTTTTGTTCGTGGCGGTTTGCAGGATTTGTCGGTGAGTCGCTTGCGCACGTCGGTGAGTTGGGGCGTGCCTGTGCCCGGCGATCCGGCGCACACGATGTACGTGTGGTTTGACGCGTTGACCAACTACATCACGGCGATTGGTTTCGGCAACGAAGAACGCGAGCGCGCTGTTGGTTTTGAGAAGTTTTGGCCCGCGTTGCATTTGGTCGGTAAAGATATTTTGCGGTTCCACGCGGTTTACTGGCCGGCATTCTTGCTGGCGGCTGGTATTGAACTGCCTCGTGCGGTGGTGGCCCATGGCATGTGGGTCGATCCGAATGGTCGCAAAATGTCCAAGACGCTGGGGAACACGATTGAATTGGATGTGTTAGAGAAACACTTCGCGACCGATGCTATTCGTTATTTCTGTTTGCGCGAGATGGTGTTCGGGCAGGATGGGCGTTTTGGTTACGAGAGTCTGATCGATCGCGCGAATAGCGATCTCGCGAGCGGCTTGGGAAATCTCTCGAGCCGGACGTTGACGATGATCGAGCGTTATTGTGATTCGCGAATTCCTTCAGGACGCATTTCGGAAGAGAAGCTGCTGTTTGCGAAGCGCACCGGCGTTGACACGGACGAGACAACGGTTGCGGGTTTCATCGAGCATGCGCGCGATCAGTTTCTGTTGCACTTTGAGAATCTCGCATTCAGCCGTGCGCTCGAGGCGGCGTGGTCCGTTGTGGCGCGTGTTGACAAGATGATCACGGATGCGAAGCCGTGGGATCTTGCGAAAGACGAGAACCAGAAGCAGACGCTTGGAGCAGTGCTTTATCGTGCGGCGGAGTCGCTGCGATGGCTGAGTGTGGTTTTGTATCCGGTGATGCCGGAAGCGAGTCGCGCCATCTGGAAACAATTGGGGTTATCGGGTGCGCCCGCCGAGATCGATCCATCGACGTTGAAGTGGGGTGAACTGAGGGAGGGTACGTCAATTGGTGACGTGCAGGCTGTTTTCCCGCGGCTCGACAAACCAAAGATTCTTGGGGAGATAAATCAAACGGATGTCCAAACCCAATCTGTTAAATCTCTTTCCACTGAAGCTCCCGCTTCGGACGCCGCAGAAGGCATAACAACTTTCATCGAGATCGACGACTTCGCAAAAGTCGATTTGCGCGTCGGTCAGGTCTTGTCTGCTGAACGCATCCCGAAAGCCGACAAGCTGTTGTTGATGAAGATCGACCTCGGCGAAGAACAACCGCGCCAGATACTCGCCGGCATCGCGCAATATTACGAACCGGAAAAGTTGGTTGGCCGCAAGGTGGTTATCGTTGCGAACCTCAAGCCGCGGAAACTCCGCGGTCTCGAATCGCAGGGAATGGTCGTCGCCGCGTCCTACGGCGAAGAAGGCCGGCCGGTGATCGCGACGTTTACCGAAGATGTTCCTAACGGCGCGCGGTTGAAGTAGGCCGCGGATCTACGCGGATGAACACAGATGTTTGTTGATTCGCATGCGCACATCGACGGGCCGGAGTTTGATGAGGATCGCGAAGAAGTAATAGAACGCGCACGCGCTGCGGGTGTATCAACCATACTCAACGTGGGCACCGGCGATCCGCACAGCGGCGTCTTTGAACGTGCCATCGATCTCGGCCGAAAACATCCGTGGCTCTACACCGCGATCGGCACGCATCCTCACGACGCTCGTTTCTACGACGACGCTGTAGAAGACAAAACGAGACAGCTATTAAAAACAGCGGAACGCGCAGTCGCGTGGGGCGAGATCGGTCTCGACTTTCACTACGACAACTCGCCACGCGACGTCCAAATGGACGTCTTCAAACGACAACTCCGCGCCGCTCGTGACTGCGATCTGCCTGTTATCATTCACACACGCGAAGCTGAAGCTGAGACAATTGAGATCTTGAAAGCCGACTACGAAGGCGCCGAACGGCGCGGTGTGTTTCATTGCTTCACAGGCAGCAGAGACCTGGCAATGCGCGCTCTGGAACTCGGCTTCATGATCTCCTTTTCCGGCATCGTCACTTTCCGCAAAGCTGAGGATCTCCGCGCCGTGGCGAAAGAGGTTCCGCTCGATCGATTGCTGATCGAGACCGACTGCCCGTTTCTTGCTCCAATTCCACATCGCGGCCAACGCAACGAACCCGCTTACGTGGTCGAAGTCGCGCGCGGCATCGCCGAACTTCGGGGGGTCGACATCGACGAAATCGCGCGTCATACTACCGACAACTTCACCCGCCTTTTTGGTCCGTTCGCGCCCGCTTCTGCGCGTTAGAAAGGAGAGGGAATCAAAATGAAACATCTGTTTCTTGCGCTTTTGCTGCTTTTTCCAGTCGCGGCTTTTGGTCAGCATGGACATGCTCCGGCCAAAGAACCCGCGCCAGTCGCACTGGCAACTGGCCTGGGCGACATCAATCACCCGGTTACAACCAACAACCCCGAAGCTCAGAAGTTCTTTAACCAGGGACTCGCTTACATCTACGCATTCAATCACGCAGAGGCGGTGAACTCGTTCAAACAGGCGATCCAACTCGATCCGCAACTCGCAATGGGTTACTGGGGAATCGCGCTCGCGCTAGGTTCGAATTACAACGTGCCCGCAGATGGACCATCGCTCGTAACTGCTTATAGCAATTTGCAAAAAGCGATCGAGCTCGCGCCGAAAGTGTCCAAACACGATCAGGCGTACATCGCGGCGCTCGCGAAGCGTTACTCGTCGGATCTGCAAGCGGACCAGCGCAAGCTGGCGGTCGACTACAAGAACGCAATGCGTGACCTCGTCAAGAGTTATCCCGATGACCTCGACGCTGCCACGCTCTACGCGGAAAGCATGATGAACCTGCGGCCGTGGCACCTCTGGACAGTCGACGGCAAGCCCCAGGAAGACACGCTCGAGCTGGTTGCAGTACTCGAAAGCGTGTTGCGTCGAAACCCGAATCACAGCGGCGCAAACCACTACTACATTCATGCGGTTGAAGCGTCCAACGATGCCGACCGCGCGTTGCCGAGCGCTGATCGTCTGGCAAAGATTGCGCCGAAAGCTGGCCACCTGGTCCATATGCCGTCACATGTCTACATTCGCACGGGCGATTACGCCAAAGCGGCGCAAGCAAACGTCGAAGCAATTGGCGTCGACCGTGAGTACATGACGAAGGCAGGCGCAGACGGCCTGTACCCGATGATCTACTACCATCACAACATTCACTTTCTTGCGGCGGCGAGCGCGTACAAGGGACGCTATGCAGACTCGATCAAGTCTGCACGCGAGCTCGAGGCGAGCGTGAAGCCGCACGTGAAAGCGATGCCAATGCTTGAGATGTTCTACCCGTATCCGATTGTCTCGCTCGTTC
>DASZDV010000738.1:0-2683 GCA_035941575.1 Pyrinomonadaceae bacterium | reverse complement strand
AAAGTGGTTCTCGATGTGAATGGTCAGCAGCGCGAGGCCCAGGTCGAGCCACGCACCACGCTTCTCAATACCTTGCGCAATCATCTCGAGCCCGCGGTCACCGGTCCAAAACTCGTTTGTGATGTGGGAACTTGTGGTGCTTGTACCGTTCTCATCGACGGAAAACCCGTGTATTCATGTCTCGTGCTGGCGGTCGATGCCACGAAGAAGAAGATCACAACGGTCGAAGGATTAGGCACTCCCGAAAATCCAAATGCAGTGCAGGCAGCATTCGTCGAGAACGACGCATTGATGTGCGGGTTCTGCACGCCGGGTTTTGTGACGACCATCTCTGCGTATCTAAAGAAGAATCCGAACCCCTCGCTCGCGGAAGTGAAGGAAGCGTGCAAAGGAAACTTCTGCCGTTGCGGCACCTATCCGAGAGTTTTTGAAGCGGCGCTCGCGGCCGCGAAAGGGTGAGCTTCTTCTCTGTGCAACCTCTGTGTTCTCTGTGTCTTTGTGGTTAATGAATTCCAAGCACCCACACACCACAGAGACACAGAGCACACAGAGGTTGCACAGAGAGATCAGAGGAAAAGTTATGCAACAACAGCCACAAGCACAACCAACTCCCAAACCGAAAAAGAAGATCCGCGTACCACGCGTTGTTAACGGCGTGGAACAGATGGTCGAGATTGAAGTCGACGAGGATACCGGGCCAGGTTGGGGACCAAACGACAAGCACAAGTTACTCAATCACCGCATCACACGCGTCGATGGTCCACTGAAGGCCACCGGTGTCGCACGCTACACGTACGATCAACGTCTGCCCGGGATGCTTTACGCGCGCGTCTTACGCTGCCCGCATGGTCACGCGCGCGTAACTAAAATCGATAGGGACGCCGCCTCAAAGATTTCCGGCGTGAAAGCAATCATTCCCGCACCATTAAGTGAACTGCGTTTCGCAGGCGCTCCAGTAGCCGCCGTCGCGGCCACGACACCCGAGATTGCCGGTGATGCGCTGCGAGCGATCAAGGTGACCTATGAAGTTCTGCCGCACGTGGTCCATGCGCATCACGCCATTCGACCTGACGCGCCGAAAGTAATCGCTGAAGAAAATAATCTTCAAGACAAGGGGAAGAACGGTGATCCACAGAAAGCCGAAGCGGCATTCGCAACTGCGGATGCAGTTGTAGAAGGTGAATACATGACTTCGCGCATTCATCATGCGTGTCTCGAAACACACGGCATGGTGGTCGACTATCGCGGTGGAGACTCCGCCACGATCTATGCCTCAACACAGGGGACGTTCACCATTCATGACGACGCGGCCAAGGAGCTGGGGCTGCCGGCAAGTGCCGTCACGACAACCGTTGAGCACATGGGCGGTGGATTTGGTTCGAAGTTTGGCCTCGGTTTGGAAGGCATGCTCGCATGCAGACTCTCGAAGCAGACGAAATCGCCCGTGAAGTTGATGTTTACTCGTTACGACGAGTTTGTGATGGCCGGCAATCGCTCGGGTTCCTGGCAGAAGTTGAAAGCTGGCGTGAAGAAAGACGGCACGATCATCGCGCTTCAGGCGCGCCAGTATCGTCTCGGCGGTCTCGGACCAGGTTCACAGGCGGGACAACCCTACATCTATCGCATGGGCGACACCTATCGCGAAGTCTTTGCCCTGCACACAAACGAAGACTCATCGGTGGCAATGCGCGCGCCGGGTCATCCGCAAGCTTCATTCGCAGTCGAAACTCT
Source organism: Pyrinomonadaceae bacterium (assembly GCA_035941575.1). Classification (GTDB taxonomy): domain Bacteria; phylum Acidobacteriota; class Blastocatellia; order Pyrinomonadales; family Pyrinomonadaceae; genus PSRF01. The sequence goes on along the minus strand of DASZDV010000738.1, from coordinate 952 downwards.
CGTCGACGAACTCGCTTACAAGATCAGGATGGACCCGGTTGCGTTTCGCAAGAAGAACTTGCGTGATGAGGTTTATCACCGGCAGTTGGACCGTGGTGCGAAAGAGATCGGATGGTCCAGGAGAAATCCGATTGCCGGCGGCAATCCTGGTCCATTGAAGCGAGGCATCGGTTGCGCTGTCGGTACGTGGGGTGGTGGCGGCAACAACCAGTGCAAAGTTGATGTCACGATTTCACGTGACGGTGCGGTCGTCGTCGCGATTGGAACGCAGGATCTCGGCACGGGCACCCGCACGTACACGAGAGCGATCGTCGCCGAGGAGCTCGGCCTCGGCATGAAAGACGTCAAAGAACAGATTGGCAACTCGAGACTTGGCGCCGCGAATGCTTCAGGTGGATCGACGACATCGCCATCGGTCGCGCCGGCAGTGAAAGACGCCGCGATCAAAGCTCGCATGCTGATGGCCGAACGAGTGGCGCCGCTGATCGGAAATCCAAAGCCTGACGAGATTCTGTTCTCGGGTGGCAACGTTTCGGCAAAAGGACAAACTGTTACGTGGAAACAAGCTGCTGCAACGCTACCTGCCGCCGGTATCACTGCGCATGGTCAGTGGCGTTCGGATCTGCAAGCACGAGGTGTTCACGGTGTCTGCTTTGCTGAGGTTGAAGTAGACGTTGAAACGGGTCACATCAAACCGATCAAGATGGTCCACATTCAGGACTGCGGCTTGCCACTCAACAGGCTTGCGATGGAGAGCCAGATCAACGGCGGCATGATCCAGTCGTTGGGCATGGCGCTGTGGGAAGGTCGCGTGATGGATGCGAAGCTCGGCATGCAGCTCAATCCTGGCTTTGGCGATTACAAACTTCCAGGGACCCTCGAGATGCCGGAGCTGGTTCCGCTAATCGACGACGACGACAAACGGGAAGCCGTGATCGGAATGTCGGAAGGT
>DASZDV010000737.1:0-6587 GCA_035941575.1 Pyrinomonadaceae bacterium | reverse complement strand
AACTTTAACAAATCAGGTTCCTTTGCCAGCGCTATGTCAGGCGAGCCATGTCGCTTCACCGCATCTCGCGGAAACGGTATGGGCGAACGCGAAAAGTAAACCGCGTTGTCGTCATCGTCCAGGACAACTTTTACGAGGTCCGGATCGAGCAGGTCGTCGTTCGACTCGATTGGTTCCCACGTTGTTACGATGCCGGCGCCATTTGGTTTACGAATCTCCGCCGACATCACGTCCACTGCCTTTTCGATCGTCTGCGGCGAAATCATGGGCTCGTCGCCCTGCACGTTCACGATGATCTCAGCCTCAGGAATCGCCGCCGCAACTTCAGCCACGCGATCAGTGCCGCTGGTATGTTCGCTACTTGTCAGGACCACCTCAATATTTCTGGCGCGAACAGCTTCGACAATTTCCTCACTATCCGTGGCGACGATTACCCGGTCGACGTTGCGCGCAGCCGTCGCGCGTTCTGCAACCCAACAGACCATGGGCTTTCCTGCCAAATCGATCAGAGCTTTTCCGGGCAAACGAGTAGAGGCGAAACGAGCAGGGATGATGGCGACAGTTGTGTGTTTGGGGTTGTTTTGGGGAATGTCGCCCGCGTGATTCACGGGGTAACAGATTAGCCTGTGGCAGTAATCACTGTCAACGAAACTTAACCACGGATTACACGGATTCTCTAGTTACTAGCTTACCAACCGCGTTATCCGTGGTTACTTCTTCCGAGTGGCTGCTGCTTTCTTCGCTGACCGAGAACGTGATGCCTTCGAGCGCCGCTTCGCGGCCGCACGCGCCTGTCGCGAAAGCGCTTCCTTCGATGCAGCGCTGCGCCCTTCTCGCTTCAACGCCTTTCGAGTGGCTCGCGATCGCTTCGCTGATTTCGTTTCCTTGCCCGCCTTTCGCAGATCGCGTTTGGCCTGTTCCTTCGTCTCCTCCGAACTCGTCTCTGACGGCGGCAACTCGACACCTGCGCGTCGTGCTTTCGATAAACCGATAGCGATCGCCTGTTTGGTTGAACGCGCGCCGTGCTTCCCTTCGCGAATATGTTCGATCTCTTCTCGCACGAACTCACCGGCTTGCGTTGAAGGTGCTTTTCCTTCTCGTTTGTCTTGCCGGGCTCGTTCGATGGTCTCTTTCTCTGGCACTGTTATTTCCTTTCCCGCAAATTGTTTGAAAACTCTTCTTGCATGAAATCAAAACGCGGCTGTGCTACTGCGTACCACTAGCACACAACGCCACACTTACTTTATGCAAATAAGCAAGACGTATACCGACGACGCGCCGGGCATCGCGCTTGCGAGTTCGTCCCAGTGACAGAAAAGCGGTTCGGTTTCGGAAGTAGTGAGGGAACAAAAATGATTAGAAAGTTGAAGTCAGGCAAGTACCGGCTCTACTCGCGCAAAGTAGATCCTAAGACGCGTAAGCGGAGAAACCTCGGCACGTTTGAGACTCGTGAAGCCGCTGAGAAACACGAGCGCGACGTGCAGTATTTCAAGCGCCATTAGTGTTGGTCGCAGAGCGCTGTACTTCGACGCGGCGCTCTGCGATCTTCTGGAGGGAAGAGGATTTCAAACCGATAAACAAACGAATGAGTTAAGCAAACATCTCACCGTCTTCGTCTCGTCTCCGGTTTTTGTGGTATATCTTCGAGCCTACTCGGATCAAGTTTGCTACAGCCGGAGGATCGTTTGAAGACGTCGCGCGCCGCCGTACTTACAAAATATGAAGCACCGCTCGAACTGAAGGAATTCCCCGTTCCGGAAACGATCGAACCCGGCGCGGCGCTGGTGAAGGTAAAACTCGCCGGCATCTGTGGCACCGACGTTCATCTCTGGCACGGTCAGCTTCCAATTCCCTTGCCCGTGATTCTTGGCCACGAAACCGTGGGCGTGATCGAAACACTCGGGGAAGGTTTAACCAGTGACTGGACCGGCGCACCTTTGTCCCTTGGCGATCGCATCAACTGGAGCTCCTCAATTAACTGCGGCGAGTGTTACTACTGCCGCACGAAACCTCAACCCACTCGATGTCTGGGCCGTAAGGCGTACGGCATCTCCTACAGTTGCAGCGCCACACCACATCTATTCGGCGGTTACGCAGATTACATCTATCTGCGGCCCGGCACAGCCATCTTCAAAATCCCAGAAGAGATACCAACTGAAGCCGTGGTCGGTGCGGGCTGCGCACTCGTAACATCGCTGCACGGAATCGAACGAATCGGCGTGCACATGGGCGACACCGTTGTGGTCCAGGGTTCCGGACCAGTCGGACTCGCATCGCTCGCGGTGGCAAAAGCCAGTGGCGCGGCGACGATCATTGTGTTTGGTGGTCCACCACACCGGCTTGAGCTGGCAAAGCGATTCGGCGCGGACATTTGCATCGACATTTCGGAGAGTTCAGTCGAACAGCGCAAGGCTAAAGTGTTGGAGATGACGAACGGGTTCGGCGTAGACGTCGTGCTCGAATGCGTCGGTATTCCGGAAGTTGTGCCTGAAGGACTCGAGTTGTGTCGTGACGGTGGGCGCTACCTCGTGCTTGGCCATTATGGAAACGCGGGAACGGTTCCGTTTAATCCACACGTGATCACGCGAAAACAATTGACGGTTGCGGGATCGTGGGGCTTTGAGCCGCGGCACACGCAGGCCGCGTTGAAGTTTCTGGCGCGAACGCGAGAGCAGTTTCCTTTTGAACAACTCGTATCCGAACCATTTCCGTTAGAACGCGCTTTTGATGCATTGCAGGCGACGGCTTCGTGGTCCACTGCAAAAAGCGCGATCGCGCCATGAGCAACGCGAGCAAAATGAAGGCGGGAGAACAAGATGACGGTTTTCAAAAACTACATTAACGGGGAGTGGACCGCGAGCAAGTCAGGAAAGACGTTTGCGAACGTCAACCCCGCCAACACCGACGACACGGTCGGAATGTTTCAGGCTTCAAATGCGGATGACGTGAACGATGCGTGCGCCGCCGCGGCTGGCGCACAGCAGATGTGGGCGGACATGCCCGCAACGCGTCGCGGTGAATATCTGTTCAAAGCTGCTGAATTGATTGAATCGCGTTTGGCGCAACTCGGCGAGGAGATGACACGAGAAGAAGGCAAAACGCTTCCCGAAGCGATCGGCGAAATCAAACGCGCCATCAATATCTTTCGTTACTTTGGCGGCGAAGGCTCGCGCCAGTTCACCTATCAGGTGCCTTCGGAACGCGAAAACGTCATCTGCTACACGATACGAAAACCGCTTGGCACAGTCGCACTCATAACACCGTGGAATTTTCCCAGTGCGATTCCGGCGTGGAAACTCGCGCCCGCACTCGTCGCCGGAAACACTGTGGTGCTGAAACCCGCTTCGCTTGCGCCGTTGAGTTCGTATCGTTTAGTCGAAGCATTGCACGAAGCAGGTATTCCGCCGGGTGTGATCAACTACGTGACGGGCAGTGGTGGCGCAGTTGGTGATCCACTAACGAGTCATCCAGCGATCAAAGCAGTTTCGTTTACGGGATCTACTTCCGTCGGCAACGCTCTTTACAAGAAAGTTTCAGAGAGAAAGATTCGCGTTCAACTCGAAATGGGCGGCAAAAATCCGACAATCGTTTTGAACGACGCGGATCTGGATTATGCCGCCGACACGCTGATCAATGGCGCCTTCTTCTCGACGGGACAGAAATGCACGGCGTGTAGTCGCGCTGTTATCGAGCGCTCGATCTTCGAACCGCTCGTTGAAAAACTGATCATGAAGACAGGAAAACTTCGCGTAGGGAACGGTCTCGAACAAGCCGTGCAGATTGGACCGGCAGTCGACGAGGAACAACTGAAGACCGATCTCGAGTACATCGACATCGCCAAACGTGAAGGCGCGAAGTTGTTGTGTGGCGGGAATCGTTTGACGGGCGCGCAATACGACAAAGGCTATTTCATCGAACCAACGATCTTCAGCGAAGTTACTTCGCAAATGCGCATCGCGCAGGAAGAGGTGTTTGGTCCAGTGCTGGCGCTGATGGTTGCGGAGGACATCGACGATGCAGTGCGCATCGCGAACGACGTGAAGTTTGGTCTGTCGGCCTCGATCATTTCGAAGGATCTGACGCGCGTTCACAAGTTCATAAATCGAATAGAAGCCGGATTGATCACTGTGAACCTGCCCACTGCCGGTGTCGAATACCAACTCCCGTTCGGCGGCACGAAAGAGTCGAGCTACGGCATGCGCGAGCAAGGCCCGCAAGCGCTCGATTTCTATTCTGAGAGCCGAACGGTTTATCTGAAGTACACGCAATAGGTCCTATAAGTCATATTGGTCCTATAGGACCTACAGTCTTTTAGTGCTTCAAGTGATACGGCACGCTGGTAACAATCACGCCTTCCCGGAACAATAGCGCGCCTTTCAACAACAGCGAACTCTGGTTGTGCAGGATGTGTTGCCACCACTTCGCAGGAATAAACTCCGGCAACACGATCGTAATCACGTCGTCGTGTCTTTGCTTTTCGATCCGCTTGATGTATTTCAAGAGTGGTCTCGTCAATTCGCGATAAGGTGACGGTAGTACGACAAGCTTCACGCCTATACCCCAGCGTTCCCATTTCTCACGCAGCTTCGCCGTGGCCTCCTCCTCAAAATCAACGTAAACCGCAGTCACATTATTATTTTTCGAGATCGACTTCGCGTATTCGAGCGCTGTCAACACGCCGCGGTGCAAACCCGAAATCGGCACCACAACACTGTGACTAATCGGACGCAACGGCGTCAGTCCGTCCATTGAAAGCTGCTTCGCGACGTCGAGGTAGTGCCCGTGAATAGCACGAAAGAACAACACCAGCAACGGGATAACGACGACCACAATCCACGCGCCGTGAATAAACTTCGTGATGATAAAGACGCAGAGCACGATGAACGTCGCCACCGCACCTACAGCATTGACGACGATCGACTTCTTCCAGCGCGGGCTCCTCGTGCGGTACCACCGTCTCACCATTCCCAATTGCGACAGAGTGAACGATAGAAAAACTCCCACGGCGTAGAGTGGAATCAATCGGCTCGTGTCACCGCCGAATGCGATAACAAGTAACCCCGAAAAGACCGCGAGAATGATGATGCCGTTTGAGAAGACCAGTTTGTCGCCGCGATTAGCAAACTGACGCGGCAGAAAGCGATCGCGCGCGAGCAGTGAAGAAAGGCGCGGAAAGTCGGCAAAAGAAGTATTCGCTGCCAAAACAAGAATAGCGGCGGTCGCCGCCTGAACCACGTAGTAGAACCACCCGATCCGCCCAGTGAACATGATGCGCGCGAACTGCGAAATAACGGTTTCATTCGCGTGCGGATGAACGTGATAGAGATACGCCATCACACTCGTGCCGAGAAACATCGCCGTCAACAAGACTGCCATCCAGACGAGTGTCGTCGCTGCGTTTTGAGCTTCCGGTTTCTTAAACGCAGGCACACCATTCGAAATAGCTTCGATACCTGTGAGCGCAGCGCATCCGTTCGAAAAGGCGCCTAAGAGGAGCAGCGTCGTTAGCGGTTGCAGCTTGTAGCCTTCCGCAGTCTTCAACTCTTCCGCGCTTGGAACCGGCGCCGCTCCGCCGTAGGCCCAATAGTGATAAAGGCCGTATGCGATCATGAGCAGAAAGCTGACGATGAATACATATGTTGGCGTCGCGAAGAGCGCACCCGACTCGCGTACTCCGCGCAGGTTCGCCAGTGCAATAAAACCTATAAACGCGAGACACAAGACCACCTTATGCTCGTCGAGCCAGGCGAAGCGTGTTCCCTGAGCGGCAGAAGTAATCGCAGCCACGCCGGCAGCGATCGAAACGGACACGGTCAGCACATAATCAACGAGCAACGACGCGCCTGCGATTAAACCAGGATTAGTGCCAAGGTTCTCTTTCGCGACGATGTAAGCCCCACCGCCTGAAGGATAGGCGTGAATCGTTTGCCGGTAGCTGATCGCAACAATAGCGAGCAATACTGCAATGCCAACCGACACCGGCAACACGTAATAGAACGATTGCCCTTGTGTAGCAGCCGCCGCGACCGCGAGCACGAGCAGGATTTCTTCGGTCGCGTAAGCAGTTGACGACAACGCGTCGGAAGAGAAAACAGCGAGCGCGGTTTTCTTTGTAAGGCGTTCGTGGGCCGCTTGTTCAGTCTTGAGTGCCCTGCCAATAATGAAACGTTTGAGTTCTGCCGCCACAGGTTCTCCTAAGGTTTATTCTTCCCAGCGCTCTGCTGCCAGAATCGCTTCCCGCCCCAACTCGCGCAGGACAAGTTTTCGCGTTCGTGGCACCTCGCCGTTGGTCCACAGATAGTCGGCCAATAATCGTCTTGCCTCCTCGGTCCAGAAGGAACTCTCAAACGGCAAGCGACGATGCGCGAGGCGTTCAACATAATCGATTGCTTCTTCGTCGATCTGGACCAACACGTCGTGCCTCATACCATCTGGGCTCACCACTGTGAACCTTCGCTGCTCGGGCAATTGCCAGTTCTCTTCCCCGGGATCGAGGATCGAGAAGCCGTTCATCGTGACTGTTTCGATCGGCGCCACAGATGACACGGATCGAATAGGTTCCGGTTTTGCCAACGCGGCGGCTACCG
>DASZDV010000736.1:0-1846 GCA_035941575.1 Pyrinomonadaceae bacterium | reverse complement strand
CACTTTAACATTCTCGCTCTCGTAACGAATGTCGCCCGGCAATCGCCCGAACCACTTGAACGCGCCGGAGTAGATCAAGAGGCCAACAACGATAACAACGACTCCCGCAACAACCACAAGCAATCCCACTGATCGATCCATATTCCAGCTCTTATCTCTACCGGTTAAACTTCTCGTTTGGGGTGTTCACTCTAAACTATTATCAAGAGCCTCCCGAACTCGTTACGACTCACGCAACAGTGACTCCAGATCTTTTGTAGCTTCGTCGATCGAGCGTTTCGCGTCTTCAAAAGCCTGCGCGGCGTTGTCGGCTTCGGCGGCGACATCTTCGGCGCGTCGGGCGGCGGCCTCGGAGGCCGCAGTTGCCTTCTCCAAACGTTGCTCTGCTTCGCGTTTCTGTTTCTCCGCTTCGCGCCGCTGCTTCTCTGATTCCTTTGCTTCCAGGTTCGCTTTTTTCTGTGCCGCCTCTAAACTCTGCGCCTTAGTTCGTGCTTCGGTTAGCGCCTTCTTCGCATCCAGCAAAGACATTTTCGCAGCCGCGATCTTTGCCTGACGAATCTTTCGTTCGTCATCGGCGGCCGTCGTCTTTTGCCGTGCAGGTGGAACGACCAAACTGAGGGACTTCCGCGATGGCGTCACTCGCGCTGGTTCGCCAGACTCCTTTGTGGCGCCGCCACCGGCACCCATCAAAGACGCGAGCGCCTCGAAACTCGGAGGATCAAGATCCTGAGTCAACCGTCCCGGAGTTGGACCATCACTCGACGAAGCAGATAACGCTTCGAGCGTTGTCGTAATGCGATGCAACGTATCCGGCGTGGGACTGTGACCCGCATCTTGCAACAGCGTTTCTGCCAGATCGGACAACCGCGACAACACTTCGCGGCGCGCATCGAGCGAGTCGCGCATCCCGGCAACCTTTGCGGCAGTACGAGGCGTCTGAACAGGGCGAAGACGTTTACCGGTCGCCATCAGTTCGTCGAATTCATCGCGATGTTCCCAGTAAAGCTGATTCGCAGTCCACGCCGAAATCGACGGTTTGGACAGTAGCTTTACTCGTTCGGCATCATTGGCACGGCCTTCCTTTTTCAGCCGCGCCGCGAGCGTGTTGCGCGCGCCGGTAAACTCCCCCAACGGCAGCCTGAACAACGCATCAATGTCATCATCGAGCTTGCTCTTCATGTTTTTGACACAGTAGACCGCAAATGGAACGTCGTCGTCTACAGCGGAGTCCAAGACCCTATGAGAAAACTCGTCTTTAGCTTCTACTTACTCCCTGCCTTCGTCTGTTTGTTGCTAATTGTGACTTCGACGCAAGCACAAACACTTTCCGACTGCCTGACGACTTTTCCGCCGCTTACAAAACCGGGTGTTAATGGTCTCTCTTTCAGTAAAGATGGTAAAACGCTCGTGGTAGCTAGCGTCGACGGCAAAATCAGATTCGTCGAGATGAGCAGCGGAACCGTGCAACGGATGTTGTCAGGTCACACGAATGCAGTCTATACCGCTGTGTTCAGTCCGGACGAAAAACTGCTCGCGTCCTCAAGCCGAGATAATACTGCGCGCATCTGGGATCTTTCTTCCGGGCGCGAACTCCATAAGTTCACCGGCTTCCGCTGTTCAGTCAAAGCGATCGCTTTCAGCCCGAATAGTCGAACCGTCGCCGCCACCGGGAACGACGGCATGATCAAACTGTGGGACGTGAAAACGGGAACTGAGTTGCACTCGCTCGTGCACGTTAATTCTAAAGACATCGACATGTCTGTCTATGCGATCGCATTCGATCGAGCGGGAAAGAAGATCTACGGTGCGAACGGTGACGGCACGATCAGCGAATGGGATGTTGCAA
>DASZDV010000735.1:0-4722 GCA_035941575.1 Pyrinomonadaceae bacterium | reverse complement strand
ACTGCTCGAGGAGGAATATATCTTCAACTGGCTCTCATGGGATGGAGACAACATGCTGGCCAGCGGCGCAGTGCTCGATTACGGATCGATTCGCCAGTTTGCCGCCAAGCACGACAAGTATCGCTTCAAGGACGTAGATCGCTACTCCGCCTCGCTGGCTGAACAGCGCGGCTGGGCAAGAACGTTGGTCCAGGTCTTCGCGCAAGCGATGGACTTCATAGAAACAGGCGTGAAGAAGAGACTGGAAACGTTCAAGGATGCGCGCTGTCTTACGGTTTTCGACACAGCGTTCGCCGCCGAAAGAGATCAGCGCATGCTCTGGCGGATTGGTTTTACCTCCGAACAGATCTGCTATCTCATGCAGAACGCGCAAAAGGAGATTCGCGATTTCGATCGTAGCCTGAGCTATTTCGAAGATCGCAAAGTCTCAAAAGGTATCGAAAAACTGCCGGACGGTTTTACTCACAGTCCTGTCTTTCTCATACGCAATCTGCTGCGCCACTTGCCGGCGTATTACGTTGCGCAGGCGATCAGCCGTCCTGACGACGAAAGCGCCTACATGCCCGAGGAGATCTTTCTGCGTATCATGGCGGCATCGTACGTTGGCAGAAAGGATTTGAAATTGACAGCGCGGCGCGCGGCGCAGGTGCAGAGCTTTCAGGCTAGTTACCTTCGGCTGGTAGCTGCTTTGGGTGGTCCAATCGACATGGTGTTGAAAACGTTGCAGGAGCGTTCGGCAGTGATCAATCACCGTCACCGCATCACCGGAGACGCGGTCACGTGGATCATTGAAGAAGTGATTGCGATGAAAGGAAAGATCAAGATCGACGGCTTACAGGAAGCAATCGATGCGTTCATCGATTCACAGATCCTCATTCCCGGCAAGTGGCAGCCACTCCCGTCCGAACAACTCAGTTCAAACACCCTGAAGTCGCGCCTGTTACAAAAGATCCACGAGAACCTCGAAGCGTATAAAGAGTCTATCTAAGCCACAGATAAAACAGATCATAATGGTTGATTGGTCCAACATTCGCAAAGAGTTTCCCGTTACTGAAAACTCGGTTTACCTCAACACGGCGGCGGCGGGGCCGCTGGCGCGATCGACTGCCGCGGCGGGTGCGCTTTATTACGAGCAGATGATGAATGATGGCGACCTGCATTGGGATGAGTGGCTGGAGCGGCGGGAAGAGGTGCGGGCGCGGGTTGCGCGTTTTGTTAACGCAGAACCGGACGAGATTGGCTTCACCACCAACACGTCGAGCGGCATGAACCTCATCGTCGACGCGTTGGAGAAACACGGAGAAGTCGTCTCGTGCGATCTCGAGTTTCCGGTGACAACGATTCCCTGGATGCACCGGCGTATTCCAGTTCACATCGTGAAGTCTGTAGAAGGCGTGGTCCATCCGGAAGATCTGCGTGCCGCGATGAACATCCGCACCGGAATCATCTCCATGAGTTACGTTCAGTACTCAAATGGTTTTCGTTGTGACCTCGAGGAACTCGGACGTATCAAAGGCCGGCATGCACTCGTTGTTAATGCGAGTCAGGCCGCCGGTGTGTTTCAGATCGACGTGAAGCGGATGAAGATCGACGCGTTGTGCGCGACGGGCCACAAGTGGATGCTTTCGGGGTATGGTTCAGGTTTTGTTTACATCAGCCGCGAACTCCAGGCTGCGTCTCAACCGCGCACGATCGGTTGGCTTAGCGTCAAAGATCCTTATGCACTCCAAAACGACGAGGTTCATCTGCGGCATGATGTTTCCGCCCGCAGCGAGACCGGTTGCCCGCACTTCGCCGGCGTCTTTGCGATGGGTGCGTCCGTTGAGACGATGCAGACGATTGGACCGGGGAACATCGAGGCGCGGGCGCTGGAATTGAATCAAAGATTGACCACGCGTTTGAGTGAGGTCGGTTGGCGAGTGCTGTCGCCACTGGACCACGAGCGCTATCGTTCTGCTGAAACTCTCGTAGCCGCTGAGAATCCGGCCCAGTTAGTAAGTAGACTTGCCCAGCGCAAAGTGTTCGTTACCGAAAAGCCGCAGGGCTTTCGCGTGGCCACGGACTTCTTCAATAACGACGACGACATCGAACGCCTCATTGAGGCGCTGAAGTAATCATTTCTTGGTTTTAGGTTTGCTTTTCGGCCGCTTCGTGCCATCCGTGGTAGTTACACCCGAAAAATTCTTGCGCGCGAGCGCGACAAACTTCTGCATGATCGGTGAGTCGTAGCCGTTGCTCAATTGCGCGATTCCCAACTCCCAGTTGATCTGTGCACCCTCAATCCACCAGCGAATCAGTTTTCCTTTGTCAACCTCATCGCGCACTGATTGCAATGGCACAATGCCGACGCCCATGTCTTCTTCAACCATCCGCTTAATCGCCTGCTGCCGGCTCAACTCCATCGCCACCCGAAGCGTCACACCAGCCTGGGCAAAAAACTGATCGATCAAGCGCCGCGTATTTCCGCCGCGTTCACCCAGAATCAATCGTTCACCGGCAAGCGTGTAAGCACTAATCGTTTTTTGTCTCGCCAGCCGGTGGCGGGGCGAAGCGATGGCGACGAGTTGGTCGTCGCTGAGTCGTTCGGTCTTGATGCCGCGCACGTCCACGGGAAGAGAAACAAACGCAATATCCACTTCACCCGCGAGAATCTGATCGACCAACACTTCGCTGGTGCCCGAAGTGACGGAGATCTCCGCGGCCGGATGTTGTTTCCGCAGGTCCTTAAGGATCGACGGCAGTTGTTCGGTAAGCACCATCGCCGAGGCACTGCCGATACGCAAGCGTCCGCGTTCCGCGCCTGCAAGTTCGGCGATCTCATCGAGCGCGGCGTCATGTTCGCGCAGGATCTGACGCGCCCGCCGCAGCAGTTGCTCGCCCGCTTCGGTCAGGATCACGTGCCGTGGGGCGCGCACAAACACCCGTGCCCCGATCTCAGACTCCAGTTGTCTAATCTGCATGCTTATGGCGGCCTGGGTCACATGCACGCGTAACGCTCCCGCCGTAAAAGTGCCGGTTTCGGCAATGGCCACAAAGGCCCTCAATTGTCGAATCTCCACGTCAATCTCCAGTATCACAATGCATTATCGGAATAATAAAATCTTTTAGTTTCCATTATAAATCACTGGCTCCTAGAATAAAGCACAATGTTTAGTCGAGTGTTTTTTGGCCCAGGCCAGCCCCAACTGTGAGCACAGAAGGACGAACAGCAGATTTCTCTCCAGCCCGACGCTTGCACACTCAGAATTCCGTGGTAGGTGTGGACGGTGGCGGCACCAAGACCGACGCTGTGATCATGGACGCCCAGCAACGCGTGATTGGTGAAGGGCTTGCTGGACCATCCAATCCGCTGCGCGTTGGAATTGCCGGGGCCGCGGCCGCAGTGCGCGAAGCGATAGACCACGCTTGTGCGATGGCCAACTTGCGGCGTGGCGATTTGGTCGCGGCACAAATCGGTCTCGCTGGTGCGCGTCGCCGTGAACTCCGCGAACGCATGCGCGAAACACTCACTCCACTCGGTATCGGTGAAATCGAAGTCGTAACTGACGCAAACATCGCGTTGTACGGCGCTACGGATGGCGCGCCGGGACTCGTCGTCATTGCCGGCACCGGTTCGATCTGCTGTGGCAGCAACGCGCGTCGCAAACAGTTTTGTGCAGGTGGTTGGGGACCAATTGCCGGCGACGAAGGTGGCGGCGCGTGGCTCGCACGCAGGGCGTTACGGGCAGTTGCGTATGCATCAGATGGGCGTGGTCCAGAAACGCTTCTCACTGAACTCGCGGCTGCTTATTTTCACGTTACCGATCCCGACGATCTCACCACCGCGATCTACGCGCCCTCCATCACAAACGAAAGGTTGGCGGGTTTCGGCCGCGACGTCGTCGATGCAGCGAAACGTAAGGACCCCGTGGCGTTACAGATCGTTGCTGACGGCGGCACAGAACTCGGACTCGCAGCTGTGGCGGTGATTCGTCATTTGCAAATGGAACGCGAACGTTTCCAGGTGGCGTACGTCGGCGGTGTGTTTCGTTCAGCAGGCGACTTGATGCTTGATCCGCTTCGCGCCGAAGTGAGAAAGGTTGCGCCGCGCGCCTATTTCGAACCGCCGCATTTCGCTCCGGCCGTAGCTGCCGCTAGAATGGCTCGCGAACGCATCAATCATATCGCTCTCGCAGTTTGATCCCAGATGAGTACTGACACCGGCGCGGCACTTCCGATCACGGAACAAGAAAACCCACGTTCGCAAAATCTCAGTTCTCAGTCATCGCGTGAGATCGTCGAGCTGATGAATGCGGAGGACGCGACTGTCGCGGCAGCAGTGCGACTCGTGTTGGATGATATTGCGAAAGCAGTTGATGAAACTGCTGCGAGGTTAAGTGTCGGCGGAAAACTCTACTACGTCGGCACTGGTACTTCGGGACGTTTGGGCGTTCTTGATGCCTCGGAGTGTCCGCCTACGTTTGGCGTGTCGCCTGAGCTGGTCCAGGGTGTGATTGCCGGTGGATACGACGCTTGTTATCGCGCCGTGGAGGCATCGGAAGACGACGCGAACGCGGGTGGCGCTGATTTGCAGCAACGTGGTTTGACTGGAAAAGACGTCGTCGTCGGTATCGCAGCATCTGGCAGAACGCCGTACACGGTTGGCGCGGTGCAGTATGCGCGATCGATTGGCGCGTTCACTGTTGCGTTGACTGTTGTTCCAGAGTCGCCGATCACGCATGT
>DASZDV010000734.1:0-4577 GCA_035941575.1 Pyrinomonadaceae bacterium | reverse complement strand
TCTTGCGCATCGTGAACCGGGTCGTGCCGAGCACGAACACGCTCGACGGCCCGCACCTGTTCACCAAGGTGAACGGCAAGCGGCTCGCCACCCCGCTGTTCGCCGTGCTCGTGCTGGTCGAGCTGACGGACCTGATCTTCGCCGTCGACAGCGTGCCCGCCGTGCTCGCCGTCAGCCACGAGCAGTTCATCGTGTTCTCGTCGAACGCCTTCGCCATCCTCGGCCTGCGCTCGATGTACTTCCTGCTGGCTGGAGTAGTCGAGAAGTTTCGCTACCTGCGCACGGGTTTGGCCATAGTTCTCACGTTTATTGGCCTGAAAATGCTGGTGGTGGCGATCGGTTACCACATTCCAATCTGGTTCTCGCTCACGTTCGTTGCCCTGGTGCTGATCGGTTCGGTGGTGGCGTCGTTAATAATTCCTGCCAAGCCGGATTTGACCATGAAGGTTCACCTTCCGCCGGACTTTAACCTACCGCCGGGCGAGGAGTTAGCGGACGCGGACACCGACGAGGTGGAAGGCGCCGAAACCGGCCGCGAAGTCTCTTCGGATGAGGTCGAGGATGAGGACGACGAGGCGTAAGAAGACCGGGAACGCTCATGGATTAAACGTGCTTGAACGCCTCGCTTCCGTGTGTTAAATTCCTGAACTGGTAGTGTTGCTGCCTGGAAATCGGCGGTTTCCCCGCCGGCACCGTTACGGACTCACACCTATTACGCGCGGTTGAAGAGCTTTTGGCCGGGCCGCGCGCCGAAACTCAACCTTGGTTGGGGCCCCTCCACGTATCAGCTAATGGTAGCGAATAGAACCAGTCGTTTTGCATTTGATTGGTGGATTATTCAGAAGCGCTTCGTCTATCTGGTAATCGCCATTTTCATCCTTTGCGGCGTTGCGGCAGGGGCCGCGGTTTACGTCTGGAAGTACGGCAATCCCTTCAAAAACGTCGCGCAAATGAATTATCCAGCTGGCGCGCGTTTCATCTCTTTTGAAGGCGACGTTCGTGTCATCCGGGCAGCCACTCGCGAAACAATTCCCGCTAACGCCGACACGCAGCTTTACCCCGGCGATACCGTGCAAACACAAGCCAGCGGCCGCGCCCGCATCGGCCTCGCCGACGGCTCTACGCTGGTCGTCAAACCAAACAGCACGATTGTCATCCGCGACAACGCTCGCGCTGACGACGGCAAGCGAACAAACGTTCACGTTAGAGTCGATAGCGGTCAACTCTCACTCCGCACCGAGCAACAGGCTGACGGCACGACGAACGTGGTCGAAACACCCAAGACGAAGAACACAGTCGGTGAACGCACCAGCGCCAGCTTCGGCGTCAATCCGGAAGGCACTGAAGAAATCCGCGTCTCAACGGGTGTGATTGAAACGACGAACAGTTCCGGCGAGAAGACGTCGATTCGTGGTGGCGAGTACGTTTCCGTTAATAACTCCGGCAGACTTTCAGCCTCGCAAAGATTGCTCGACGTTCCACAACCCGCAACGCCTCACGATCTCGAAAAAGTTTTTGTGGGCTCGAATGGAGCGGCCAGTGTTGCGTTGAGATGGCAACGGCCGCAGTCGGGAATGCCGGCCTACTATCGCGTTGAAGTCGCGACGTCTCCGTTCTTTGTTGCTGACGGAAAAGTTATCGAACGCGATCAGTTGGTAGCGACGGAGTTTGGCGCGAGCGATTTGCGTCCTGGCGTTTACTTCTGGCGTGTGCGAGCGACCGCCGCGAGCGGTCAGGCAAGCGATTGGAGCGATCCTTTGAAATTCATCGTGACGACGCGCGGCACCGGATCGCAGGTCGCAGTTTCCAACCTCTCGGCCGAACTCCTTGGTGGCAACCTCTACCTCGTGCGCGGGCGCGCCGAACCCGGCACAACGATCAAAGTCAGCGGACGTGAAACGATCGTCGCTACCGACGGTTCGTTCCAAATTCAGGTCACGGCTTCCGGTGGCGCACGCGAAGTAGCCATCGAAGCGCAGGACTCACACGGCAACAGCAGTCAATACAAAGTTTCACTTTCCGGCCGCATTGCGCGCCGCACCTGAGTCGGAGATCTACGAACGTGTCGAGTCACGTAATTCTATTGACAGATGCTCACGAAGCGCCGGCCTACGAGTTAATCGAGGCGTTGCGGGCGGCGGGCGTGAAGACTCTGATCGAAGGACTGCGCGAAGTGGAAGTTGAAGTTGCACTGACTCGGCAACAGAAGAAACAGGGTCTTGCAGACCTCGATGGTCCACCGCCCCTCGCCGTGCTCTACGAAGTGGTTCCGGGCGCGGACATGGTGGAATTGCACACGGCGATCAATCATGCGAAGGCGTTTTGGCCCGGCGCGCCACTGGTCGCGTGCCGCCGGCAGATGAATGGTTATCAGAGTCTCAACCTGCGTAGTCTCGACGGCGCGACGTTGAAACGGCTCGGTTTTCTAGCAATCGCAGACAAATCTGCGCAACTGCCGGCACTGTTGCGAGAGATCGAAGGTCAGGGTAACTCAGGCGAACTTCGGCTGCCTGAAATTGTCGAAAAACCTGCGGGACGCGGTTCGTCATCGCTTCCCGCCAAGATCAAGTTCAGTGACCTGCGTGCTGCGTTTGACCTCGTGGCCTCGCTTCACTTCATCAGCGACCAAAGCGGCGCAGCTAACACTGCACTGGCCGGTCTGGAACATCTGATCAGCGCAGACCGTTGGGCCATCTATCTTTTTTCAGAAGAGAAAGGCATCGAAAGCGCGACGCTCGAAGCGATCGCGGTGCGCAGGCCAGGACAACACGGTAGTGTCAAGAGTGAGGAAGAATGGCGACGCGTGTTGACCGGTGAATCTGATCTGCCGCTGGGCTCTGAATCCCGGGCTGCAAAACGCGCGGCCGCGGGCATGGGCATCATCAAGAAGAAAGAACGTGGTCAATTCATACTCGCAGTGCCTTTGATTTGCGGCGAACGCATCCTGGGCGTAATCGAAGGCATTCGTGAAGGATCTGGAGCGCGCGCGTTCAAGAAAACTGACGTGGCGCTGCTCGATTCGTTGTCGTTGCCGATTGCTTCCGCGCTCGCAAACGCAGTTCGCATTGCTGAAGCCGAACGGCTCTCGCAGACAGACGATCTAACGAAACTTCACAACGCACGCTACCTGCGCCAGTTCCTGCTGAACGAGATCCGACGTGCGCGACGTTACGGATCGAGTGTCGCGGCGCTGTTCCTCGATCTCGACGACTTCAAACGAATCAACGACGAACACGGACACCTGGTCGGCTCGCATGTGCTCATGGAGATGGCCGCGGTCATTCTCTCGTCGATACGCGACACAGATGCCGTAGCGCGTTACGGCGGCGATGAATTCGTGATCGTGTTGCCCGACACCGGCACGGAGCTGGCGGGCACTGTAGCTGAGCGCATCAGGCAAAAGATTCTAAGACATCACTTCACAGGCGGACGCCGGTTGCAACTCTCCTTAACTGCGAGTTTTGGCGTTGCGGCGTTTCCGAAGCACGCATCATCTCCACAGCAGTTGATCGCCTGCGCCGACACGGCGATGTACGAGGCCAAAGCAGCGAATAAGAACTGCGTGCGTTTCGCGGCGGACCTCGCGCCGAAGGCGCCACCCAAACAGCTTATCGAGATGATTGAGGTTGAAGCAGGAAACTCAGTCCAGGGTTAGTCACGGAAAGCAGTAGGAAGGGATCAAAAGCACAAAGAACAAAATACAAAGTTCAACGAATAAACCAGTTTACGGTTTGTGCGTTAACGGTGTATCTTAGGAGGTCGGACGTGTTTGGTGCGTCTAAGGAGGTATGGAGCCGAAGAAGTTGTCTCCCTACTGATATTTGCCGCCGATCCCACCCGAAGTTCCATACTACAACCACGGGAAGTGAATAAGTCTAGATGGCTTTCAAATCTATCTTCAGTCTGTTTTCGAGCGATCTTGCGATCGACCTCGGGACGGCAAATACGCTTGTTTACGCCAAGGGTCGCGGCATCGTCGTCTCAGAACCTTCTATCGTTGCAATTAATAAAGTAACTAACCAGGTCGAAGCCGTGGGCCGCGACGCCAAAGACATGCTGGGCCGAACCCCCGGCAACATCGTCGCTATTCGTCCGATGAAGGACGGCGTGATCGCCAACTTCGAAGTCACCGAGAAGATGCTTCAGCACTTCATTCGCAAGGCCCACAACGGCAAAACGTGGGTCAGCCCGCGTGTCGTTATCGGCATTCCGTCGGAAATCACACAAGTCGAACGGCGTGCGGTTGAAGACTCCGCGTATCGAGCGAAGGCGTCGGAAGTTTATCTCGTAGAAGAAGCGATGGCGGCTGCGATCGGCGCCGGACTGCCAATCACCGAACCGCACGGCAACATGGTCGTCGATATTGGCGGTGGCACAACGGACATTGCGGTGATCAGTTTGAGCGGGATCGTTTACTCGCGCGCGGTGCGGGTCGCGGGCAACGAAATGGACGAGGCAATCATTCAGTACATCAAGCGGAAGTACAACCTGTTACTCGGCGAACGTACCGCGGAAGCGATCAAGATCGAACTGGGTTCGGCGTATCCGATTGACGAGCCGCTGTCGTACGAAGTTCG
>DASZDV010000733.1:0-3067 GCA_035941575.1 Pyrinomonadaceae bacterium | reverse complement strand
GCAGATTGTTCTCCGCGCACAGTTGCAGATAACGCTCGAGCCGCGCGCTCGAATGCTCTGGTCCTTGTC
Source organism: Pyrinomonadaceae bacterium (assembly GCA_035941575.1). GTDB lineage: Bacteria > Acidobacteriota > Blastocatellia > Pyrinomonadales > Pyrinomonadaceae > PSRF01. The sequence continues at coordinate 2,998 of DASZDV010000733.1, read as the reverse complement.
CTTCGTAGCCGTGCGGCAGCAACATCGCGAGCCGCGAAGTCTGTTTCCACTTGTCCTCCGACGCCGCGATGTACTGATCGATGATCGTCTGCGCGCCGTTGCCAAAATCTCCAAACTGCGCTTCCCACAACACGAGCGCATTCTGGTTTACAACGGAGTAGCCGTACTCAAACCCAACTACGCCTTCTTCCGACAGCGAACTGTCGAACACTTCAAAGCGCGCCGCCGGATTCGATTCTGATCGCAGTTCAGACAAAGGCGCCCACGCCTTTCCGGTTTGCGTGTCATAGAGCACCGCGTGGCGTTGACTGAACGTGCCGCGACCTGAATCCTGTCCACTCAAACGCACTCGCGTTCCTTCAAGTACGAGCGAACCGAAAGCTACCGATTCCGCAAATGCCCAATCGAGCGGCGCGGTTCCGTCTCCCATCTTCGCGCGGCGAGCGAGTTGGCCCACCATCTTTGGATTGACGTTGAAACCTTCGGGCACAACGGCGATCTTGTGCGCAATGGTTCTGATCGCTTCTGCCGCGACTCCGGTTGGCACCACTTCCGAACCATCGAGTTCTTCTACATGCGGATGCGGTTGCGCCGGTTCTGCTGCAACTTTCCGCTTCGCGTTCTCTAACGCTTCCTCATACCGGCGCACGCGTTCGTCGATAAGATTCTTAACTTCTTCTTCAGTGACGACGCCCTCCTTAACCAACCGTTTAGCGTAAAGCGTACGCACGCCGGGATGCGCTTTTACTCGCGCATACATCAGCGGTTGCGTGTAGCTCGGCTCGTCAGTCTCGTTGTGACCAAGACGACGGAAACCAATCAGGTCAAGCACGACGTCTTTGTTGAACTCCTGACGGTAGTCCAAAGCGATGTGTAGCACGCGATAAGCGGCTTCCGGATCGTCGCCGTTGATATGAAAGATCGGCAACTGCATCATTCGTGCGACGTCGGTCGAATAGATCGTCGAGCGTCCCGCTTCGGGGGACGTAGTGAAGCCGATTTGATTGTTGATGATGATGTGGATCGTGCCGCCGGTGCGATAACCTTTCAGACCCGCTAGATTCAGTGTCTCCATCACGACGCCCTGACCGGCAAACGCAGCGTCTCCATGAAGCAGCACCGGTAGCGCCTGGTCGATCACCTGTTCGCGCGTCGTACCGCGGTCGCCCATGAACTGATCCTGCGTGGCTCGGACCATGCCTTCGACGACGGGATCGACAGCTTCCAGGTGACTCGGGTTCGGTGAAAGCGTCAACTGCACTTTGCGGCCGTCTGCCAGCACACGTTCGCCGGTTGCGCCCTGATGGTATTTCACGTCGCCTTCGTCCGCGGGAAACTCCGGATGCACTGAACCTTCGAAAGCCGCGAAGATGCGTTCACACAGATTTCCGATCACGTTCGCCAGCACATTCAGGCGACCGCGATGGGCCATGCCGAGCGTAATCTCCTCCACACCCCGTTCGGCAGCGCCGTCAATCAAACGATCGAGTAGCGGGATAACTGTTTCGCAGCCTTCGAGTGAAAATCGTTTTTGACCGAGGTATTTCGTGTGAAGAAAACGTTCGAACTGCTCGGCGGAGATCAGTTTCCACAGCAGACGTTTTTTTACTTCAACCGGGAGCGGCTCAGGTTCAACAAACTCGCGGCGGATCTGTTCGCGAATCCATGTCTTCTCTTCTTTGCTTTGGATGTGGCGATACTCGATTCCCACTTTGCCGCAATACGCGCGTTGCAGCACATCGAGGATCTCGCGCAGCGTTGAACTCTGCTTGTTGGCCAATCCATCGGTTGTGAACACTCGATCGAGGTCCCAGATCGTCAGGCCGTACGTTTCGATATCGAGTTCCGGGTGATAAAGCAGTGGCAGCGCGTGCAAGGGATCGATGTCGGCAATCAAGTGACCGCGGACACGATACGCATTGATCAACTCGATGACGCGAGCTTCCTTGATGTTCTGCTCAAGGACCCGATCGCCCTGAAGGAAAAACGGGTTGCGGTCCACGTTCCAACGGAACGGTGCGTGCGGTATGCCGAGATCGGCGAATATCGTGTTGTAGAACTCGTGCTTGCCGATGATGAATTCGTGAATGCGGGCAAGAAACGCGCCGGATTCCGCGCCCTGAATGATGCGATGATCGTACGTGCTGCTGATCGTGATTGCTTTGCTGATGCCGAGTTGCGACAAAGCTTCAGGCGCCATTGCCTGATACTCGGCGGGATACTCGATCGCGCCGGTCGCGACAATCACCGACTGCCCTTCCATCAAACGCGGAATGGACGCGACCGTGCCGATCGTCCCGGGGTTAGTCAGCGACAAGGTGGTCCCCTGAAAGTCGTCGACCTGCAACTTTCCTTCGCGCGCTCTTTTCACGACATCATCGTAGGCCGTCAAAAACTGAGAGAAACTGAGACTGTTGGCCCTCTTGATGTTCGGTACGAGTAACGTGCGCGAACCGTCTTTCTTTGTCAGGTCTACCGCAACTCCGAGATTTACTTCGGGCCGTTTCAACCGGGCGGGTTTTCCGTTGCCGTCAAAGAAACCATCGTTGAGTTGGGGAAAAGCGTCGAGCGCACGCACCACTGCCCAGGCGATCAAGTGCGTGTACGAAGCTTTGCCGCGATCGTTTTCCGCCAAGTGCTTATTGATGAGGCGTCGATTCTCGTCGAGAAGTTTTACGGGAATACGTCTTTCGGAAGTGGCAGTCGGAACGGAAAGACTGCTCTCCATGTTTTCAACGATCTTCAGCGCCGGACCACGCAGCGGAATAGCTTCGACGTTGTCAGGCAGGCGCGTTTCGGCGGGTTTGCGTTCTGGCGCGGGCGCCGCGGCAGCACTCACTTCTTTGGCCGGCGCGCGCGTTTCCGCCCCTGTTTCGACGGCCGCCGTGCGCGCTCCATTACCAAGCGTTTGGCTCGCGCCCGCACCGTCGCCCAAAATCCCACTGAAATAGGACCGCCAGGAGTCGTCGACGAGTTCAGGATTCGTACGAAAGCGTTC
>DASZDV010000732.1:0-3871 GCA_035941575.1 Pyrinomonadaceae bacterium | reverse complement strand
CCGCCATTGGCTGACGATGACGGAACCAAAGCATTGGCCCAACATCAAGTATCCGGAGATCGATTACCAGAACATCATTTACTACAGCGCGCCGAAACAGAAAGTTACAAAGGCGAGTCTCGACGAAGTTGATCCCGAACTGTTGAGAACGTTTGAAAAACTCGGCATTCCGCTTACGGAACAGAAACAGTTGGCGGGCGTCGCAGTCGATGCTGTGTTCGACTCCGTTTCGGTAGCCACGACGTACAAAGAAAAACTGAAGAAGCACGGCGTGATCTTCTGTTCGTTCACTGAGGCGATCAAAGACTATCCGGAACTGGTCAAGAAATATCTCGGTTCCGTTGTGCCAACCAACGACAATTTCTTCGCGGCATTGAACAGCGCCGTCTTTTCGGATGGCAGCTTCTGTTTTATTCCGAAGGGCGTGCGCTGTCCGATGGAGCTCTCAACCTATTTCCGCATCAACAACGCTGAGTCGGGACAGTTTGAGCGAACGCTGATCGTTGCGGAGGAAGGTTCGCACGTTTCGTATCTCGAAGGCTGTACCGCGCCGAAGTTCGATCGAAACCAACTTCACGCGGCTGTTGTCGAGTTGGTCGCTCTGGACGACGCGCAAATTAAGTATTCAACAGTGCAGAACTGGTACGCCGGCGACGAGGAAGGACGCGGCGGCATTTACAACTTTGTCACTAAGCGCGGTAAGTGCGCCGGACGAAACTCGAAGATCTCCTGGACGCAGGTGGAAACGGGATCGGCGATTACGTGGAAGTATCCGTCGTGCATTCTCGCCGGTGACAACTCGATTGGCGAGTTTTATTCAGTGGCGCTGACGAATCACGCGCAACAGGCCGACACGGGCACCAAGATGATCCACCTCGGCAAGAACACGCGTTCGACGATCATCTCCAAAGGCATTGCGGCAGGTAAATCAAACAACAGCTATCGCGGTCTCGTGAAAGTGATGCCGAAGGCCGAAGGCGCTCGCAACTACACACAGTGTGACTCGATGCTGATCGGTTCAACCTGCGGCGCGAACACGTTCCCGTATATCGAAGTGATGAACAACAGCTCGAGTGTCGAGCATGAAGCGTCAACTTCGAAGATCAGCGAGGAGCAGCTCTTTTATTTGCAGCAGCGTGGCATCTCGCAGGAAGACGCCGTGTCGCTGATCATCAACGGGTTCTGCAAGGATGTGTTTCTCCAGTTGCCGATGGAGTTTGCGGTTGAAGCGCAGCGGCTACTTGGACTGAAATTGGAAGGTAGTGTGGGATAAAGGATGTTAGAGATCAGAAATCTGCATGCCGCGATTGACGGCAATGAAATCCTCAAGGGCATCAACTTAACAGTAAAAAAAGGCGAGATTCACGCCATCATGGGACCGAACGGTTCCGGCAAATCTACGCTCGCTAAAGTGGTCGCGGGCCATCCCCAATACGAAGTTACTGCCGGCGAAGTGATCTACGAAGGGCGAAACTTGCTGGAGATGGCACCGGATGAGCGTGCGCGCGAAGGCGTGTTCATGGCGTTTCAGTACCCTATAGAAGTGCCGGGTGTGTCGAACGCGCAGTTTCTCCGTCTGGCTTATAACGAAAAACGCAAACATCTCGGCGAGGACGAACTCGATCCGCTTGAATTCAAGGACCTGCTAAAGGAACGTGCAAAGGTAGTCGAGATGGAATCGAGTTTCATGACGCGTTCCGTCAACGAGGGTTTCTCGGGTGGCGAGAAGAAGCGGAATGAGATTTTGCAGATGGCAGTGCTCGAGCCGAAACTCGCAATTCTCGACGAAACCGATTCGGGCCTCGATATAGACGCGCTGCGCGTCGTCGCAGGGGGCGTAAACAAATTGCTGACGCCTGACAACGCGATCATCGTTGTCACTCACTATCAGCGATTGTTGAACTACATCGTTCCCGATTACGTGCACGTGCTTGCGAACGGCAGCATCGCGCGCGAGGGCGGCAAGGAGTTGGCGCTCGAGCTCGAAGCGAAGGGTTACGACTGGCTCAAGACGCCAACGAGTGGAACAGAGAGATTGAACGCAGCGAATTAAGCAATGGTCACTGAACTCGCAAAAACAGAGAACAATTATCAGGCTGCGTTTCGCGTCGCGCGTGAGTCGAGTACGACTGTGCCGTGGTTGGAATTGGTGCGCAGCAGCGCGATGGATCGTTTCGAGCAACTCGGTTTTCCGACAGTCCGCGGTGAGGAATGGAAATACACAAACCTCGCGCCGGTGGCGAAGCAGAATTTCGTTCCTGCCGTTCGTCCGAGCGCCGCGATCGATGTTTCGCAGTTCGTTTATCCGGAAACAGCCGGCGGGCATTTGGTCGTAGTCAACGGCTTTTTATCTGAAGAGCTTTCAGATAAAGCGGCTCTGGAAAATGTCGTTGCGATCGATCTGCTTAGCGCGGTCGCTGACGCCAGGTACAACAAGATCGCTCGCGCGTATCTCGCGCGAAACGCCGGTTATCACGACAACGGCCTGGCCGCCCTGAATACTGCGTTTCTTCAGTCCGGATTGTTTCTTTGGATTCCTAAGAACGTACGCGTTGAAACGCCAATCCAGGTTACGTTTCTGACCGATACAAGCGAACCCGACCTGGCCAGCTTTCCGCGACTGCTCGTCGTGGCCGACGAAAACAGTTCCGCTACGCTGATTGAGACGTTCGTCTCAACTCGCGACCAGCAGTATTTCACGAACTCAGTATCCGAAATCGTCCTGAGAGAAGGTGCGCGACTCGAACACTACCGCATGCAGCGTGAGAGTAACGAAGCTTTTCACACGTCGATCACTTCGGTCGAACTCGGACGCAGCAGTAGCTACGACACCACTTCGATCAATCTCGGCGGACGATTGTCGCGACACGATATTTCGGTAGTGCTGGACCACGAGGGCGGTGAATGCTGGGTTGACGGTCTGTACCTCGTTGGACCGGATCAACATACCGACACGCATTCAGTCATCGATCACCAGCAGCCACACTGCAACAGTCATCAGTTGTACAAAGGCATCCTCGACGGTAACGGCCGCGCAGTTTTCAACGGCAAGATCTACGTTCGCGAAGGCGCTCAGAAAACAGACGCCATGCAGACGAACAAGAATTTGCTGTTGTCGCCGCAGGCACGTGTGGACACGAAACCGCAGTTGGAGATTTATGCCGACGATGTCAAATGCGCGCACGGCGCCGCCGTCGGACAGATCGATGAGGAAGAGTTGTTCTACTTACAAACGCGCGGAATCGGTCCAGAACTCGGACGCAGTCTCCTGACCTACGGATTTGCCGAAGAGGTAATCGGCAAGATCAAGATCGACTCCATTCGAGCTCAATTGGACGAATTCGTCCTGCGTCAACTGAATACGCAACTGGAGTAGCATGGTACAGACTTTAGATTCAGTTGCCGCCCGCATCACAGACTCCTGGGACGTCGAGCGCATTCGCGCGGACTTTCCCGTTCTGCATCAAACCGTTAACGGCAAACCACTCGTTTACCTCGACAACGCCGCGTCGTCGCAAGTGCCGCAGGTCGTGATCGATCGCGGCAGCATCTATCTCGAACAGGAACATTCAAACATTCATCGCGGCGTGCACTATCTGAGCCAGAGAGCCACGACTGCGTACGAAGGCGCGCGCGAGAAGGTGAAACGTTTCATCAACGCTCGCGAATCGCGCGAGTGTGTGTTTGTGCGCGGCGCAACCGAGGGCATCAACCTCGTGATGTACGGCTATGGCCGGAAGTTCATCGGGCCGGGCGACGAGATCATCATCTCCGCGATGGAGCATCACGCCAACATCGTACCCTGGCAAATGCTTTGCGAAGAGAAGGGCGCTCGGCTGCGTGTGATTCCGATGAACGACGCGGGCGAGTT
>DASZDV010000731.1:0-6196 GCA_035941575.1 Pyrinomonadaceae bacterium | reverse complement strand
GACGCAGAATAAGAACAAGAGAAGATGAAGATTGTTGTGATGATGAAGCAGGTCGCGAACAGGGACGCGATCCTGCGAATTAATAAAGACGCCACCTGGATTGAAGAGGCGGACCTTTCTTTCGAGGTGAGCGAGTCTGACGGCTATGCGCTCGAAGAAGCGCTGCGCGTGCGCGAGAAGCTCGGCGGTGAAGTCGTTGTTTGTTCAATGGGCCCACAGCGCGTGAAGAGCGTAATCAAAGATGCGTTGGCCCGAGGCGCGGACCGGGCAATTCACGTTGTCGGCGATAACCTCACGCACCTTTCTCCGTTTGCTGCCGCGACGGTGCTTGCCGACGCGATTCGTGACGAGAAGGCGGATCTTGTTATGACCGGTCTGCAATCAGACGATCACGGTTACGGGCAAACAGGCGTGATCATGGCTGAACTGCTGGGTCTACCCCACGCAACGATCGTGATCGAACTTGACGCTGCAGCAGACAAACTGCGTGTCAAACGAGAACTCGAAAGTGGTTGGTACCAGTGGTACGAAATGCCATTGCCTGCCCTACTAACAATCCAATCCGGCATCAGCCAGATTCGCTACGCGACGTTGAAAGGAATCATGGCTGCGAAGAAGAAGGAAATTAAAGAAGTGACTCCTTCGGCTGAAGTCGTCGGGCGTCCATCGCATCAACGGATCGAAAAAGTTTACTTGCCGCAGAAGATGAAACAGACGCAATTGCTCGGCAATGGCGACGCGAAAGCCGGGGCGGCGGCTCTGGCGCAAAAGTTACATACAGAGGCACGGATCTTTTAGGCCACGGATTTACACAGAAGAACACTGATGAGTAACGGCGTACTGGTTTTCGTAGAGCATAAAGGCGGCGTCGCAAACAAGAGTTCCATCGAGGCTATAGCGGCGGCGCAGAAATTGGGATCGGAGCTACAGCAGCCGGTGAGTGCGCTTGTGCTCGGTAGTGATGTGAGCGGGTTGGCGCAGGAGATCGCAGGTTACGATGTTGCGAAGGTCATCTGTGCGACTAACCCAAAGCTCGCGGAGTACACGCCTGATGCTTACGCCGACGGTTTTGAACAGATCGTCAAACAAACGGATCCTCAGTTTGTCTTCATGACACATACGTACCAAGTGCGAGATTTCGCGCCGAAGCTCGCCGCACGTTTTGGGAAAGGGATGATCTCCGACTGCATTCGCGCAGGCGTCGAGGGAGGCAAGATCGGATTTACCAGAAGAATTTTTCTGGGAAAATTGGATTCAGATGTTATTTCAGACGGTGAGGCGCCAGTGTTCGCCACATTTCAGACGGGCGCGTACCGCCCCGATCAAGCGCAAAAGGGAAGTGGCGCGCAGGTCGAGAACGTTGCGGTTGAGATTGGTGACGTGCGCATGAAGCCCGAGGCGCCCTTCCAGGAAGCGAAGCAGGCAATCGATCTGACGAAGGCGAATGTGATCGTTGCTGTCGGACGCGGGATCAAGAGCAAAGACAATCTCGCGCTCGCGGAGAAACTCGCTGAAGCGCTCGGCGGTGACATTGCCGCTTCGCGGCCGATCTGTGACGCGGAGTGGTTGCCCATCGATCGGCAGATCGGATCGTCGGGACAAACCGTCGCGCCGAAGCTGTATGTTGCGTTGGGAATCTCGGGCGCGATCCAGCACCTGGTGGGGATGAAAAATTCCGGCACGATCGTGGCGATCAATAAAGATCCGGAAGCGCCGATCTTCGATATCGCTGACTACGGCATCGTCGGCGACCTCTTCGAAGCCGTCCCCGTCCTAACCGAAGAGATCAAGAAGATTCGAGGCCTTTCTTAGCCACGGATAAACACAGAAAGCACAGGTCAGCACGAGAGCACAGGTCAGAACTCAACTGATTTGTGCTCTCTGTGTTTATCTGTGTGTTTCTGTGGCTAAAGTACTCGCTTAAGTTCACCAACGACCTCATCAGGCTTCCAGTCGTTCCCGGTATAAACCTTCACGACTTTCCCATCTGGCGCGATGATTGCTGTTTTCAACCCGTGAATGATCTGGTCCTGCTCGGGAAAATATCTCAGCCCAAAAAACTGCGCCATCTCCTTCACCTGATCGCCTGAAGCAAACTCCCAATGTGAAAACGTTTCCTTCTCGTAACGTTCGGTGTGCGCGGCGCCATAACTGCGCAGCACCTGCGGCGTGTCGTACGCCGGATCGATACTGATGCTGAGCAAGTGGGTCTTCGCGTACACAGTCGGATCGTTCTCGAGTATGCGATCGATTTGGGCGAAGTTGTTGCTCATTAACGTGCAGTATTCAGGAAGTGGACAGCGTGTGTAGATAAACGTTAACAATAGCGCTTTGCCGCGGTAATCATGGATTCGAATCTGTTTTCCATCCTGATTCCGCAGCAGGTAATCGGGGATTTCATCACCTTCCTTCGCACCTGCAACACCCGGCGCGCTGGATGCAGCGCCAGTCATCCTCACCACGATCAAGTTTTCCAACCACGACTGCGAACCATCAACGACTAGCGTCGCCGTTACCTGATCTTCAGGCGCGAGATAATCCAGATCCGCCTGGCTCGGAACCGTAAACGGCATCGTCATCGCCGGCATCAAGCCTTTGACTTCTTCATGGGCTATCGTCGCGAGATGTTTGTCGCGCTCGACCAAAACGACTTTGCCCTTCAATTCGTAACGCCGTTCGTTCCGGCGGCACGCACCCAAGACAGTCGTCAGTATGAGTAGGATCAAAACCAATAGACGCGCGGAATTGGTCATCGTGGTGTACTGCTGATTGGTTGGAGTTGCGCGTCGTAAAGGCGTTGATAGTTCCAGAAGTTTGTGAGCACTTTGTACACGTAGTCTTTCGTTTGTGAGAATCCGATTTCCGGAACGTAGCGATCGGCTTCGTTGGAACGCGAGCGTGCGATCCAGCGCGCGAGGTTATCGGCGCCACCGTTGTACGAACCGGCCACCGCCTGAGGCTGATCGGGAAACTGTTTGAAAAGGTTCGAGAGGTACTGCGCGCCGAAAAGAATCGCCGTGTCAGCGTTGTAAAGATCGTCTTGTTCAAAACGCGTCAACTTCAGTTCGGCAGCAACGTCGTTTGCAGTTGAAGGGATGAATTGCATCATGCCGCGCGCGGCGGCGACGGATTTCGCATCGGTTCGAAAGCGCGATTCCTGCCGCGCGATTGCCAGCAGGAACCTCGGATCGACGTTTCGAGGAGCGGCGTGTTTCAACAACGAGCTCTGAAAAGCGACCGGGTATAACTGTTCGATCAGCTCGCGGGGTGCGATCTCGATCACATAGTCGGCGGGAATTATTTTCCACACTTGCTCCGCAAAACGGACCGCGCGGTTCGGCAAGCCTGCTTTCAAGGACAGTGCGGCAATCGTGTAGTCTTCGTCAGGTCCACTGGGTGTTTTGTAAGCGGCGAGGAGTTCTGGAACCGCTTCGTCGTAGAGTTCGAGGGAAAGCAGGGCGTCTGCGAGCGAAGAGGGTTCTGTTGACGGCTTTGAGACAGGGATTTTAGTGAATTTCGGGAGACGGTACGTGGATAAAGCGTCGTAGGCGTCGCGCAAATGCTTCAGGAGTTCGATTCGAATCGCAGGATCTGTGGTCAACCGCAACGCAAACTGTGCTGCGACTCGCGCTTGCTCCCACTGTCCTGCGGCGCTGTTTACCTTCGCCTCGTTGAGCAGCGCATTGAGCCGCATCTGGACCAACGCTCGAGACTTATCTCCACTGGCCAACGCAAGCAAACGTTGCGTGGCGCGCGCGCCGTAATACTCATTCCGTCCGTCCGGAATCGCGAGATACCCGGCAATCGCTTCTTCAAAACGTCCTGCCTGCTCCAAGGCAAAGCCGCGCAGAAATGAGACCTCTGCCGAACTAGTTCCACCCGCCACACGCGTGCCACCAAGATCGGAAAACTTCAAAAGCTCATCCGCATCACTCGCCACTGCTGCCCAGCTCGCCTGCGCAAGATGAATTCGCAGTTGTGCAAACAACGCGAGCGTGCCGCCAATCTCATTCTTGAACCGCGCGCGCGTTTGTTGCACCCAGTTCAGCGCTTCAGGGTGACGGCCTGCTTCGTGAAGCGCGTCGATAATGTTCAGGTAGGCACGTTCCGGATTCGGCGTATCGGCGTACTTGTCAATCAGAAGTTTGTAAGCCGCGACCGCATCGTCCGTGCGCTTCATGCGAAGATAACTCGAGCCGAGATAACCGACGGCTTCGCGAGTGACCTGCGCCTGCGGATAAGTGTCGATCACTTTCTGAAAAGCCTTGATCGCGTCGTCGTACTTGTATTCGAGGTAGTAGCCTCTGCCGAGTTGAAAAATGGCGTTTGCCAGCGTGCCGCTCTGCGGGTAGCTCTCGACGAGGGCCTGATAGTGCGCACGCGCGCCGGCAAAGTCGCGATTGAACTGGTACACGGACGCGCGCAGCCGGTGGTCCTGCTCAGAAAGCGTGGCTGATTTGTCGAGCGCATCGAGGCCGCGCACCGCGCTCAACGCAAAGTCGTCGGGGCGCGAAGCGTCGGGCATCTGCATCACGAGCTTAGTAAACACTTCGCGCGCCTCTGCCGGTTTTCCCGCACGAACAAACGCCGAACCCATCAAAGCCGCTGCTTCGCGAGCGATGGAAACATTCTTCGCAGACGCAAGAAGTTTTGCGCTGTTCGCGGCAGCTTCGAAGTCACTGCTTTCAAAGAAGCTCTCGCTGAGCCGCAACGCCGCTGTTTCAAACAAAAGACTGTTTGGCGCCGATCCGATGAGCCGTTGCAGTCGCTCACGTTCGAGGACTAGATCGCCGGTCGAACGCGCGATTCTTGCGAGCCGCCACAGCGCGTACTCCTTGAGAAGCGAGTTACTCGAAACAACCGCTTGATAACTCGCGGTCGCAGTAGCGATATCGCCTGATTTTTCAGCGTTGCGTCCCCGCAGGTAGTCCTGGTTCGGCTGCAACTGGGCCACAGCGATCGAAACAGAAAACAGTAAGAACAGTATTGATCTCGCGAACAACATGGGCGGAATTATAATCGGTGTAATCTGTGTATACTATTGAGGCCAATGATTACGGAAAAAACAAAAGCGCGGCTGCTGGACGGTTCTGTAGTGGCGGCGCGGATCAAGCATGCAGTGACGATGGATGTTGGACAGATGGTCCAGACGGGCTATCGTCCTTGTCTCGCGGCCGTGCGCGTGGGCGATGATCCGGCGTCAGCCGTCTACGTGCGCAACAAGATCAAAGCGTGTGAAGAGGTCGGGATTAGATCGGAGCATCACGCGTTACCGGAATCGACCGGCACTGCTGTACTGCTCGGTTTAGTTGACGAGTTGAACCGGCGTGATGATGTTGACGGCATCCTCACGCAGCTTCCGCTGCCACGAGGTATCGACGAAACCGTCATCATAGAAGCGATCGATCCTGGGAAAGACGTAGACGGTTTTCACCCGGTCAATGCAGGCAAGCTGGCACTCGGCAGACCCGCGTTTGTGCCTTGCACTCCTGCGGGAATCATCGAGCTACTTGATTACAACGCGATCGAGATTCGCGGGACGAGCGCGTGCGTTGTGGGACGGAGTCAAATCGTCGGGCGACCCATGGCCCAACTTCTTTTGCAACGCGACGCAACGGTCACGGTTTGTCATTCGCGCACGCGCGATCTGGCAGCAGTCACGCGTGAAGCGGATCTGTTGGTAGTGGCGATTGGGCGTACAGGAATGATCGGCCGCGAGCACATCAAACCGGGCGCGGTTGTGATCGACGTCGGGATGAATAAAGTCTCCGAAGAGAGTGAGATTCGCGCGCTTTTTGGCGACGCTGCTGAAAAGCGATTGGAAGTTGTGGCGAAACGCGGATATACCCTGGTCGGTGACGTTCATCCAGCGGAAGCCGCTGAAGTCGCGGGCATGTTAACTCCGGTTCCAGGCGGTGTCGGTTTGCTCACCGTTGCGATGTTGATGAAGAACACACTGAAGGCAGCGAACTTGCGCTGGAGTCAGCCATAACTTGCACCGGCGTCAGCCATAACTTGCGTCGCAGTCAGCCATAACTTGAGCCGAAGTCAGTCGTAACTTGCACCGGAGTCACTTTTTATCTGTGCTAATTCGATGCTGCGCGTTGGCCTAACAGGATCGATCGCCGTCGGCAAGTCCTTTGTGACTTCAATTTTTTCTGGGCTGGGTTGCCACACGTTGGACGCCGATCAAACA
>DASZDV010000730.1:0-5229 GCA_035941575.1 Pyrinomonadaceae bacterium | reverse complement strand
ATCACTACGTCTCTTCACCAGCCACTTATGGTTGATCACGAAGATGGTGTTCGTCGTGGTCACGCCTTTTGAGATCTTTAAGGTCTTGAACCTGGCGAACCCTCTCGACGAATTTCACTTAAGGCTCCAGGCCTTCCTGCTCGGCGCGCTTTGTCACCTTCTCATCGCACCGGCACTCATTTACGCGCTAATGAGAATAATGCACACCGGTGTAGCGCCTGGTGTCCACGAATCGTATCGCTGGGGACTAACAAGACTCGGCAAACTGGTCGTGTGCGCGGCAATTGCCTACTTCCTTCAGGGCTTGGGTTACGTGTTCCTGATCATTCCGGGTATCATGATCTCACTGACGTTGGCAGTCGTTTACCCGGTTGCTGTTCTGGAACAAAGATCGGTGTCCGACGTGCTCAGACGTAGCAGCCAACTCACGAGGGGTTATCGCTTTGAGATATTGGGCGCGCAACTCGTGATGTGGCTGATGACTTTTATGATTACCGGTCCCCTCGGTCTCATAAGTCAAAACGTTAGCTTCTGGCCGCTCGTAGTGCTGGCGGCCATAGTTGAGGACGTCATTCAACAGGCGTCGTTGGTTCTAACGCTGGTCATGTATTTGAGCCTGTTGCGGACTCACCAACCGAGCCGTCCAATAGTTTCGTTGACCTCGTAGGCTTTTGTAATGTATTCGGCCCAGATCACTCGAGCAAACCCAACCTGCATAGTTCTTCTAATCGACCAATCGGCTTCGATGTCAGATCCATTTAGCGGAGACTCCGCAAAGAAGAAGTCTGACTTCGTCGCCGAAGTCGTCAACCACACGCTGCACGATCTCGTTATTCGTTGCACTAAAACTGAGGAAGTCAGGAATTACTACCACATCTCGGTCATCGGTTACGGCCGTGAAGTGTGGAGCGCATTTGCCGGACCGTTGGCGGCACGCGACCTCGTACCGATCTCCGAAGTTGCCGATTACCCGCTGCAAATAAAGAGCAGTTACAAAAGAGTTTCAGACGGCGCGGGCAGTTGGGTCGAGATTCCGGTGCGATTCCCTGTTTGGATCCATCCGTCTGCTGACGGAAAAACGCCAATGTGTGAAGCGTTGAAGCGCGTCAAAGGTATTCTCGAGCGATGGCTGGCGTTGCATCCGCGCGGGTTCCCGCCAACTGTGTTGCATCTCACTGACGGCGAATCCAGCGACGGCGATCCGAATGACATCGGTCACCAAATCATGTCGCTTGGCACCGACGATGGAACGGTGCTTCTGTTCAACTGTCATATCTCTTCGCGACGATCGCCGAAGATCGAGTATCCGACTGATGAACGGTTGTTGCCAGACGGCTTTGCGCGCACGTTGTTTCAGATCTCGAGCCGGTTGCCACACAATTTTCTCGCAGCCGCAGCACAACTCGGCGTGAACGCCGTCGAGGGCTCGCGCGGTTTTGTTTTCAATGGCGACCCGTCATCGATCGTTCAGTTCTACGAGATCGGCACCAGCCTGACAGGTATGACGCCGTATCGATGGATGGACGAGAGACTGGAGCTTGAATGAGTTCGGCAAGACGAAGTGCAACCTGGGAATTGCGCACACGACAGATCGTGCTGCCGAAATCTGGGTTTGAATCGTCGGAGTGCGAAGACGTCATCGGCATTGACGAGCAAAACTGCCGGTTCGCAGTGGCCGACGGCGCTACAGAAGCCTTCGACGCCCGCAATTGGGCCCAGCGGCTAGCGCACAACTGGGTAAGCAGTGACTCGGCCCTTACACCTGAAACCTTTAACGAGTGGGTAACAGCCGAAGGGCTCGCACTCCATTCCTCATGGAACGAGCTTCGCCTTCCCTGGTACGCAGAAGAAAAAGCCCAAAATGGATCCTTTGCAGCCTTTGTCGGTGTCCAATTAGATCTGAAGGCTGAGGAGCCATCGTGGAAAGCAATTGCATTAGGTGATGCATGCCTTTTGCATTGTCGCAGCGGCGCCTTACTGAAGAGCCTGCCACTGGCGAACTCTGAAGAGTTCAACAGTGCGCCATTGTTGGTGGCGTCCGATCCGGCAAACTATAAGAGTAGCGTGCAGTCGCTCGTGATCGATTCGGGACGTTGCGAAAACCGGGACGTATTATTTTTGCTCTCCGACGCGGCGGCTGCGTGGTATCTCCAGCGGTTCGAGCAGAATGAGTTTTCCGACGTCTTCGAAGACAATGACAACACCGCGCTGGTTGCATTGTTTGAGAACGAACGCGCGGCAGGCAGAATACGAAATGACGACATCGCCGTAATGCGGCTTGAAATTCAGCAGCGGAGTAACAGCTAGTGGTCGCTTCTCCTTCGCAGCCTGGAACAGTTCCGAGATACTGGCCGTCGGCCAGACATTTCACTGAAGTGATTCAGTGTCCGTCGATCTGTTTTTCAAGTCCCGTTTTGCGAACGACTCTGCCGGCCGTCGATCGCCTGGGCATGCCAATCGTTACGTCAGGCCAGTTTGCCTACGTCTATAAACTCAAATCCACGAATGGCAACGGCGACTTCGCGGTTCGTTGCTTCCGCGGGTATCTCGGCGATCGCGACCAGCGATACCGCGCGATTCAAGACCACGTGCGCAACTCACCTGTACCCTATCTTTCAAACTTCACATACGCGCCCGAAGGCATCCTGGTTGGTGGTCAGCGGTTTCCGATTCTTTTTATGCACTGGATCGAGGGACCAACACTCGACCTTTACATCGGCGAAATGCTGCACCGGCGCGATGTGTTGTTGCATCTTTCCGAAGAATGGTTGCGCGTGATGAGCGCGTTGAACGCCGCAGGTATTGCACACGGCGATCTACAGCACGGGAATGTCATCGTCGAACACGGTCAGCTACGTCTCATCGATCACGATGGGATCTTCGTGCCCTCAATGAGCGGATGGTCAGCTTGCGAAGTCGGACACCAGCATTACCAGCATCCGGATAGAACCGCGCGCCAGTTTAATTCCCGTCTCGATGATTTTTCTTCGCTCGTGATCTACCTGTCACTCTTGTCGCTCGCGGAGCGTCCGGAGCTATGGGCGGAATATCACGACGAGAACCTATTGTTCACAAAGTCTGATCTTCAAGATCCGGCGTCGTCAACGCTGTTCGACAAGATCAGAGAGATCGGTGGTGAGCACCGCCGGCTCGCTGACGTTCTTGCCACTGCCGCGTCTGGACCACCCACTGCCGTTCCGCGGTTGCTCGACCTGGTGCAAACAATGTCACGTCTACCTTCATGGATGGTTGCTCCTGTCGAGATGGAAGCGCCGACGAAGACGAGAGAGGTGATACCAGCCGAACCGCCGGAGGTTAGAGACATTCGCTGGATATCATGGCAGGAGAAGAGTAAAGAACGGCCTGTTCCCGCTACGCCCGGCTCTTCGACGGTGCAATCAATTTTCAGTGCCAACGCAAACGCCCCTGCACCGCCAGTCATTCGGGATCCAATGCTGGTAAGGCAGAACACCGTTGTCCTCGCCAAGGACTTCTTCCGCAAGAATTTTTTCTGGTGGTACTGGGGCGCTTACATGCTGTTTCAGTTTACCGGCATGGGTATCGTCATGGCGCTCTTTGTTGCGACGATTTTCGTTGTGCTTCTCTGTTTCGGTTTCGGTTTGCACCGTGCACTTGAAGAAGCGCGCAACGCGCGGCGGCAACAAGCCCCTCTGCGATCCGCAACGCTGCCGTTGGCAGCTTCTCCGCTGCACGGCCCGAGTTCATGGCAATCGTTGCCTCAAGGCACAACGCCGTCAGCCGTCACAAGCCACGCTGGTCCATTCGTGGGAAATCGCGTGTTGGGAATCTACCACGCGCCGGATTGTGGTTGGGTGGATCAGATTTCTTCCGCAAACGTAGTTGGTTTTGCTACAGCGACAGAGGCTTTGTCTCACGGCTTCAAACCCTGCCGCATTTGTTCGCCTACGAGTTAGCCGCGCCGTTTCTCTCGGCCTTTCAGGCCTCCATTGTTTTTATTCGACAGATCCCAGTGGCAGCGCGCTTCGCGCTCGCCAGTGGCTACCTTCTGTCCGCGCCTTCGGCGCTCCAGGCTTGTGTTGTCAGCCCTTAACCCGTTTTAGCCTCGCTCCTAATTGCGCGTTGACATTTGCGAGGGTCTGCCATATCTTCCTCACGTAACCCCAACAGATCCCCCGAACAACAGATTCAGAGATGGGAGACGACACCCTTGTCTTGTCCTTCACTGATATCTACCCGCTGGGCCGCCCGGCAGATTTCTACCCTGCGCGGAATCTACTCGTTCACTTCTCACCGTCTTTACAATCCGAAAAACAATTCCACGTGTGTAGCCACGATTGGAGGTTCGTATTATGGATGTCTCCAGAAGAACGTTTATTAAGACGACTGTCATCGGAGGCGCAGGCGTTTCCGTCTTCGGTTTCAGTTTAGCGCCGGTGTATGCCCAGACCCAGGGGCTCAAGATCGCACGCACTACCGAGACACGTAGTACTTGCCCCTACTGTTCAGTCAGTTGCGGTGTGATCATTCACACGTTGGGTGATAAAGCGAAGAACGCAACGCCGCAGGTCGTGCACGTCGAAGGTGATCCTGATCATCCGATCAATCGCGGCACGCTGTGTCCGAAAGGCGCCTCACTGGAGCAGGAGATTGCGAGCGGACGTCGTTTGACAAAACCGCAAGTGCGAAGACCAGGTTCTGATCACTGGGAAGACATCTCGTGGGACGACGCTGTTAATGACATTGCTCGTTGGGTGAAGAAGACTCGCGACGCAACGTTCATCGAGAAAGACCAGAATGGCTATACAGTTAATCGTCTTGAAACCATCGGATGGACTGGTGGATGCACTGATACGAACGAACTGAATTATCTTGCGGTTAAAACGATGCGCAGCCTGGGGGTCTGCTATTTCGAAACGCAGGCCCGGGTTTGACACGGTCCAACGGTCTCCAGTTTGGGGCCCACCTTTGGACGCGGCGCAATGACGAACGGCTGGATCGACATCAAGAATACCGACATGATGTTGATCATGGGCGGCAACCCAGCCGAAAACCATCCATGCGGCTTCAAGTGGCCGGTCGAAGCCAAGAAAACCCGCAACGCTAAGATGATTGTTGTCGATCCGCGTTTCACGCGAACGGCTGCGGTTGCTGATCTGTTCCTACAGATCCGCGCGGGAGCTGATATCGCTTTTCTGGGCGGTCTGATCAATTATGCGATTCAAAATGATCGCATCGCTAAAGACTATC
>DASZDV010000729.1:0-4006 GCA_035941575.1 Pyrinomonadaceae bacterium | reverse complement strand
TTTCGAAATAGATTCGGTAGTATTTTCTGACAAGTTGTTGTATGCTTGCGCCCCGGTTGCACAAGATATTGTCCGCAAGATATCGATGCCGATGGCTCAAGAAACCCAACATAGAAGAAAGAGACCTTGGAAGCCATCCCGTTTTGGTAGAGAGGAACTAACTATGACACCGGACACTCGTCAACCCGGAACCGGCATTAATATTTTCATAGATGACGATCCGCCACTCACAGGAGCGCGGATCAAAGTAATCGGCATCGGTGGTGGTGGCAGCAACGCAGTGAACCGCATGATCGAAGCGGGCATTGAGGGCATCGAGTTTCTCGTCGCTAACACTGACCTGCAAGCACTCAAGCGTTCGCGTGCGCCGATCAAGATTCAGTTAGGCAGCCGCCTTACTAAAGGCCTCGGTGCCGGCGCGGATCCTGGCGTCGGTCGTGAAGCCGCTCTCGAAGACACAGACAAGATCATTGAAGTGCTCGAAGGCGCAGACATGGTTTTCGTTACGACCGGCCTTGGCGGTGGAACGGGAACCGGCGCCGCACCCATCGTCGCGTCACTCGCAACTGAACTCGATGCGTTGACTGTCGCCGTTGTGACGAAGCCGTTTCACTTCGAAGGACGGCGCCGGATGCAACAGGCCGATCAGGGTTTACGAGAACTGCGCGAGTGCGTTGATACCGTAATTACCATTCCGAACGAACGTCTGCTGCACACGGTCGATCGTGGAGTGTCGTTATCTGATTCATTCCGCGTAGCTGACGACGTCTTGCGTCAGGCAGTGCAGGGCATCAGCGACCTGATCACCGTCCCCGGTCTCATCAATCTCGACTTCGCCGACGTGAAGTCGATCATGCAGGGAATGGGAATGGCTTTGATGGGCGCCGGACGTGCGACTGGTGAGAATCGCGCGATCGAGGCAACACAACAGGCGATCTCCTCGCCGCTTCTTGAAGAGGCGACGATTCAAGGCGCCAAGGGAGTTTTGATCAATATCACTGGCGGGTCGGATCTGACGCTGTTTGAAGTCAACGCAGCCTCATCGATCATTCGCGAGTCGGCCGATGACGATGCAAACATTATCTTCGGTGCGGTGATTGACGAAACCCTGAGCGACGAGATGAAGATAACGGTAATCGCGACCGGTTTCGATAAAGACTCCGCAGCGCTTGCTTCTGCGGCGTCAACTACCGTGATGCCGGCGCAGCAGCCGCGTTTTGTTCCGCGTCCCGCAGACGACTTGCCTCGTCCGATGATGGCGAATCCGCGCGTTGACGACCTCGACGTGCCGACCTTCATCCGTAAAAAAGCGGACTAACTTGCTCGTGTAATCCGTGTCCTCGCTGTTCTCAGAGCAAGCGAGACACGGATCAACACGAATGCATCATTCCTTGCAGTAATTAACAGCAAAATACGAAGTTTCACCTTTGCTTTTTCTTCTTTTGTTGTGTAGCATGTCGCCATTCCTTGCAGGAAACTCCATTACGGGTAATGTTCGTTCCTCTCCTCGGATGGGCCGCAGCCTGCGAGAGTTTTAATCTGATCCCTGTGTCTATACATAAATGACTTGCGACGGGTTCAATGCCCCGTCATAGATTTTTGGAGGTAATCACGTGAATCGCAAACTCATCAGAACCACACTCGCGGAAGTGAAAGGCAAAGCCCGAGAGGTTCCGCAGCCCAGAGAACGTTCGAATGGGAGTTCCCGCGCCTCAAACGATGGTGGTCAAGCACGCGCCGCTCAGCACAACGCACCGGTCCAGGTAAAGAAGAGAGTTCCACCTCCCAGTGAAACTAATGCCGAGATCTTCTATTACAAGAAACAGATCGATGCTCATACTCTCATGGTCATCGTTCTGCTTGACGGGGAAGAGATCGAAGGCACGATCGAGTGGTACGATCGTGGTGCGCTGAAAGTGAATCGCAAGGGCGCGCCGAATCTACTGGTGCTCAAGAGGAACATCAAATATATCTACAAGGCCGACGAGCGCGTTGAAACAGCCAGCGCGTAAGAAGTTGTTCAGCCTCGCCCGTGAGTTCTTCGTCCCTGGACAACGGCGCCGTCGCCTCCAGCAATGCGACACTCAGATCAAAGCTCAACTGACCCGGGACCTCGACCCAGGCGAGTTTTGCCGCGCATCGGCATCACGATGGGAGACCCCGCCGGAATCGGTCCCGAGGTAGTTCTCAAAGCTGTCGCCGAAGACGAAATCCGCCGCGCCTGCATTCCGGTCATCATTGGAGACGCGCAACTACTAGCTCACACTGCGCGTACACTCGATCTGCAATCCGGCTACGACATTGTTCGCGCCGACGAAGACTTTCCCGGACACTCAGAACCCGTCATCTATCACCTCGATAACATCAGCGGCTTCATCGAGCCCGGCATCGAGTCAGGTGCGGCAGGTAAGGCCGCCGGCGGCTACATCGAAGCAGCAGTAGAGTTGTGTGCCGCCGGAAGCATCGATGCCGTTGCGACGGCGCCGATCAACAAGCGTGCGTTGTTTCTTGGTGGTTATAGTTTTCCGGGGCACACGGAGTTTTTTGCACATCTCACCGGCGCCGAGGAATACGCGATGGCGTTTGTCGCCGGAAACCTTCGCATCGTCTTGTTGTCCACTCACGTTCCGTTGGCGGAAGCAATCCGGTTGGTTGAGCGCGATCGAATCGTAAAACGAATCAATCTAACGAATCGCGAATTGCAGCGTTGGGGTATCGAGAGGCCGCGTATCGCCGTTGCGGCGCTGAATCCGCACGGTGCAGAGGGCGGGCTCTTCGGAGTTGAAGAAGCTTCCGAGATCATGCCGGCGATCGACGCTTGCCGTCGTGACGATATTAATGTTCAAGGTCCTTTCTCTGCTGATACCGTGTTCTTGCGCGCCTCACGTGGCGAGTTCGACGGAGTAGTTGCGTGCTATCACGATCAGGCGATGATTCCGGTTAAGTGTTTGTCGTTTGGCGAAGCGGTGAACGTTACGTTAGGTCTTCCTTTCATTAGGACTTCAGTGGACCACGGCACGGCGTTTGACATTGCAGGAAAGGGACTCGCGGAACATTCGAGTATGGTGGCCGCGATCAAACTCGCCGCTGAGCTTTCGACGAGAGCAGGCGAGAGCTGCCGGCCGATGGAAGTCTGAGTCTTTCTTAAGTGGGATATACTAAGGACGCATACCTGACATGGATAACGAGAGTGCAATGAACACTGAAGTCGGCGCGCGAGGACGAGTGCTTGTTGCCGACGACGATCCTGCGATCCTGCGCCTCATCGCGACGATTCTGGAGAAAGAGAATTTCACCGTCGTGACCGCTCGCGATGGTCGTGAGGCTTACAAGACGCTACAAACGGATCCGAACTTTGCGGCGGCAATTCTGGACGTTGTAATGCCTCACATCTCGGGCCCCGAGCTGGTTCGTTACATGAAAGCGGAGGAGCGGTTGCGCAAGATACCGGTGATGATGATGACTGCCGAACAGGATCCAAAGCTCTCGTCTGACAGTTTCTCGGCCGGCTCGGACGTCTTCCTGCCGAAGCCCTTCACCACTGCCCAACTTCAAATCATGTTGCAGATGTTGATTGGCAAAGAACGCACTGAGTAATGAGATTCATTCCCGCACCCGCCCTCAGATTTTTTCCTGCCGCCCGACCGCTCAGATTCCTTCTTTTATTCGTCTGCCTTTGGGCACTAACGCCTGCGAACGTTCGCGCTGATCTATCCCAAAAAGACGCACGCAAAGTGATTCAAACAATCGCGGGGATGTCTTTGCCGAGCAGCGCTGTACAAGTGCGTCAAGTCAGAACAAGCGCCGAAGGCGTCGCTGAAGTGTCGGCAGAAATCCAGGCAGTATTCAGAGCGACACAACAAGATGGCCGTTGGCGTCTGAACGAAGTAAGAACAGGCCAGGACACGTGGGAACGACTCGAGCTGATCGCACAAGCGATGCAAGGGAAACTACCAACAGGTAGTTGCGATGCACCGTCGCAGTTTGTGCGCGGCGCGTCTGCGTC
>DASZDV010000728.1:0-6397 GCA_035941575.1 Pyrinomonadaceae bacterium | reverse complement strand
CGTTGACGCGTTGTGAAGAACGGTTCCCAAATGCGCTCGCGCAGATCAACAGGCACTCCAGCTCCCGTGTCCTCAACGCTGATCGAGAGTTCGCCGTTTGTTGCGTTGGCGACGAGTCTGACCTGCCCTCCGCTGGGCGTGGCTTGCAGCGCGTTGAGTAACAAGTTCGAAACTGCGTCACGAACCGCTGAAACACATTTTCCAGTGAGCTTCGCATCGGCTTCAATCTCGCACTTCAGAGTCACGCCCTGCTCGCGCGCATTCGCCTTAAACAGATCCACAACCGAGCGCAACAACTCATCGACCGTTAGTGGTTGTTCCGCGGCGCTCTCCTTCCGCGCAAAACTCAAGAGTTGAGTGACACTCTGGCTCAAGCGATCGGTCTCGCCGACGATCAGTTGCAGATCACGCTCATACTCACTCTTGAGCTGCTCGTCTTCGCGCATCACCTGCGCAATCGACTTGATCGCCGACAATGGGTTCTTGATTTCGTGCGCGACTGTTGCCGCCATTCGGCCGAGCGCGGCGAGCCGCTCGCGTTCAGCGAGTTCGCGTTCCAACCTGATGTTCTCTTCGAGCAAACGCGAATCGTCGATCGCGATTGCGACTTGACCTGCGAGCAATTCCATCACCGAGCGCACATCTGTGGTTAAACTCGCCGACGCGGCATCAACAGCGAGCAAGCCTTCAACCTTCTCTTCCCTGCGCATTGGGTAGCCGAGCTTAAACCCATGGTCCAATAACTGAGGATTATCTTCCACCGGCTCCCACTCGTTCTTTTGCGAAAGCTCAAGTACGTCGGTAACCCACGAATCAGAAGAATCAATAGTGAAGATCTTCAATTTTCTTAAGCCGAGCGCCTTGGTCGTTCGCTCTTCGACAAAATGAAGCAGGTCGGACAGATCCTTGTACTGACCCGGGTAAGCGCCGATACGTGAAACGATCTCTTTGTAAAGCGCAGCCTCGCGTTCGAACAGTTTATGAAAGCGTTGCGCCAACCAACCGCGCAACGGCGCGGCAAGTAGCGCCAGAGCCAGAATTAAGAGCGCCTCGACGAGTCCCGGGCGGACGCCGTAACGTTGCGTCATCCAATCGCCGATGGTGCGTATGCCGAAGACGTAAACCGTCAACACCACGGTCGCAAATGTCACGACCACCAGACTCTCTTCGATAATTATTTCGAGGTAGCGATAGCGATAGATGTAATACGCTAGCAGCGCCGACGGCAGCAGCGAACCAAGATTTGCGATCGTCCGGAGATACAGTCCGACGACAGTTCCCTGACCCAGTTCAAAGCCGATCGCCGCGAAGATCACGACGCCGACGCCGATGAACGACGCGGCGAGAGTCCGCATGATCCTTTTCTCACTGCGATTGCCACTTCCTCTCGCGATCAGTAACTCGGTCAACGCAATCAGCCCGAGAACGTAAGCAATCCAGAACGCAAACGGAATCACGAAGAACGATAGCTTCGCAAACATCGGCGCGTAGTCGCCGGTCCAAAGCCTTGGCACGGCCACGAGGAGAAAGATCGTGGGAGCGTACGACATGTAAACGCGAAGGCGTTCGCTACGATTGAGATCGCGTCCGTGAGCGTTGGCCCAGAGATACAGGTGAACGTGAAGCAGTAATGAGTAGGCAAATGTGATGCTGATGACGGCGACTGTATCGGCGAGGCGCAGCAGCGTGGTCCAGGTGTCCGGCCCGAGATCGAAGAGGCCGTGAAGTGTGATTACGAGATTGCTGGTGTGCCAGCCGCCCATCGTGAGAGCGAGTGCGGCCAACAATCTTTCGAGATGTGAGAGTTTGCTCTGGTGAAGAACAAGCTGTACTGCCATCCACAGTGGCAGTAACGCGCCAACGCTATAACCGATTACTTGAAGTATTTCGAGCGGATCGAGTGGAGACATTAATTCGCCGCGGTACTTTTAGGCAGCGGCGACGTAAATGTTATCTCAACTCGGCGGTTTTTCGTGCGACCCGCTACCGTTGCATTCGAGGCCAACGGGTTAGAAGCGCCCATCCCATTCGCCTGAATGCGGGTTGGATCGACGCCGGCGGACTGGAAGCGATCCGATAAGACGCGAGCTCGTTCCTGAGTCAACTGTTGTAACGAGACTTCGTCGCCTTTGTTGTCAGTATAGGCTTCGATCAGGATCTGATAATCCGGGTTACTGGCGAGCAGCGCCGCTAACGGTTCGAGTTTTGCGGACGCCGCGGTGGACAAAGTTGCTTTTCGAGCGTTGATCCAGATCGTTTCCGGAAGGATCAGCCGAAAGCCACTGGAGGTTTCTTTAAGCGTGCCGTACTTCGCCAACGTCTCTTTTAACGCTGCTTCCGCATTGCGCCGTTCAACCGCGCGACGCTCGGCTTCGATGCGGGCAGTTTCGGCATCTTTCTCGCCTTCAAGACGTGCAAGTTTTAATTTCGCGGCATCGCTCTCAGTGCGCAATACCTGGTTCTCATCACGAAGTCGAGCGATCTCGACGCGTTCTCGGCGCAGTTGATCGTTCGCTGTTCCAGCGTCACGTTCGGCCAGGTCGCGCGCGCGTTGCTCCTTTTCTAATGCCGTACGAAGTTGGGCCACCTCGCGCTGTAAAGCATCTGCGTTCTGTTCAGCGGCACGTATTGCTTCGTCACGACGACGAACCTCTTCGCGACTCAACCGCGCATTCTTTCTCGCGATCGCGACTTCCTCCGCATGCGCTCCCGATGCAGTCGCCTTTCTCGCTTCAATATCTATTTCTGCCACTGGTTGATTCAAACGCCAGGCCTTTTCCGCACTCTGCAACTGGTCTTCGGCCACCTGCAATTCATCAGGCGCGTCCTGGGAAGCTCCGGCATACTTCGCGAGGTTTACAGCCTGTCGCGCGCCAAGTAACGACACAGGCGTCTCACGATAGTCCCTGTCCGCGATCTCCGGAACGTGAACGTCGCGGAAGTAGTCACTGGAGTTGCCGATGTAACGAACGTCGACGGTTTCGACCTGACTGCCGTTCGGCCGCTGCGGCGGCAGGTTTTCCATGACCACCATCCGGCTGGGAACTTTCATCAGGAAGTGCGGTTCCGCGGTGAGAATTAAGGCAAACGTTTGCAGTGGCGTGGTGACGTCGAGCTTGGAGTCTATAAACGAACTTCCACTCCGCTTGATCTCGCCAAGATTATCGACGTGCCCTTCAGGCGAGATCGCCCACAGAACGTAAGTCGTGTAGATGCCGCCCAACTCTGAAGCTCGCGGCAGATCGTCGATCTTCAGTTCGACCCTCGTCCCGCGACGTCCCGCGCGCCTAACCTTCGCCTCTCCTTTTAATCGCGGTAACAACGTCGTACCGCGAAACTTCACCGTCACCGTTTCGTCCAAGGGATAGGTGATGGCTACAGTTTTTCGTTCAACATCTCGTTGGGCGAAGACTGTGGCCACGGAAAACAGGCCGAGGATGAACAAGGAAAGAAGTCGTCGACTAAGGGATCTTAGACTCATGGCGGCAATCTCCTGGTGCTCTTGATGCCGTAAACACGCGCATTGTTGCCGAAGGATACGATCAGGTCAAGACAGTTTAGCCACGGATTGCCAGGGATCATTTGCGGTTTTGCAGGGTTGCTTTCGTCTTGCGGTACGCGGCAATCTGGACCACGAGGACAGAAACGCCTGACAGTAGCAGGAGGTGGATCCAGCCGCTCGGGTGAACGATTAATAAGATGAGCCAGAGAACCAGTAGACCTGATCCGATCCACCAGAGCATCAGGGAATCTCGTTGAGCTTGTATCCAACGCCGCGCACTGTCAGGACATAGCGGGGGTTCTTGGGATCAGCTTCAAGCTTCTTTCGCAAACGATTGATGTGAGGATCGATGTTGCGTTGATAGCCTTCGTAGTCAGTGCTCCAAACGCGATCGAGTAAAGCATTGCGTGACCACGCGCGGCCGGGCTCAGATGCGAGCAATTCGAGAATCTGAAATTCGAGCGGTGTTAGATCCACACGATAGCCGTTACGAATCACTTCGTGGCGCCGTTTGTCGATTACCAGATCGCCGACTTCAATCCGTTCGCCGTCTTGTTCCTGCGGAGCCGAACCGCCGCGACGCAACAACGCTTCGACGCGGTACTCCAGTTCACGCGGACTGAACGGCTTCGCAAGGTAGTCGTCAGCGCCTGCTTCGAAGCCTGCGACTTTATCATCGAGCGCATCATGTGCCGTCAGGAAAAGTGCGGGCGTCTGAATGCCGCGATCGCGTACACGCTTCAGGAGTTCGAGTCCGGACATACCCGGCATGGATACGTCAAGAATGAAGCAGTCAAACCTTCCCGCAATCGCTGCCTCGAGTGCTGCCATGCCGCTCTCTCGTTCCTCAACCTGGAAACCGAGGCGCCGGAAGTACTCGGCGAGAAGGAGTCTCATGTCCGTATCGTCATCTGCGATGAGAAGACGCTTACCTGCGTATTTGCTGTTTGGTGGTGCTTGCTGTGCCAACTGTCTGCCCTTGTCGGAAGGGGATTTTATAACTGTTCACTTCAACTGCAAAAAGTAGTTAGCCTTGACGCAAATTAGCGGGGGTAAGTATAGTTCCTGCTTAAGATTCTGGATCGTCTTTTAACCTCTTATAGCAACTGATCAGAGACTTTAGCAACCAGAGATGCGTGATCTTCGTCGCCTGTTGAAGTACCTGAGACCTCACTGGCCAGTCTTCACGCTCGCTACTTTCGCAATGGTTCTGGTCGGTGTACTCGAAAGTGCAACCGGCGCTCTCATTGTACCAATTTTCGATCAGGCATTCGCTCCTGGAGCCGGCCAGCGGACCCCAACGCTGTTTGCATTGCAGAAACTCATTCCGCAGTCGGCGTTCGGCGCGTGGAAAACGATCTCGCTCCTGCTCGTTGTATTTACACTCGCAAAGGGCGTTGCGGAATACTTATCCACCTATTTAATGGCGCGTATCGGACAGTCAGCCGTGCTCAAACTGCGGCAGGACTTATACGGCCATTTGCTCGCGCAGTCGGCGACATTCTTCGAGCGGCATCGCACAAATTATCTCGTCTCACGCCTCGTCTCCAGTGCAGCCGCGATCGAAACAGCCGTGACTGCGACGATTCGCGACATGCTGCGTGAAAGTTTCACGTTGATCGCGTTTCTAGCCGCGTCTTTTTTCTACAGTTGGCGTCTAACACTCGGTTCGCTGATTATCGCGCCAATCATCGCCACGCTGACGGCGAAGTTTGGGAAAGCACTACGCAACCTTGCACGCGAGACTTTTGAAGGCAATAAAGAACTGACAGACACGGCGCAGGAAGCCCTGGCCAACCAGGGTATCGTCAAAGCTTATCGCGCCGAGAAACGCGAGGCCGCGCGCTTCACTGACGTCGCAAAGCGAATTGTCCGCGCGAACCTACGCAGCGCCAGCATTGCCGGAGCGTCACCGCCGACGATCGAGATGATCGGAATTCTTTTCGTGGTGCTGCTGTTGTTTTTCGGACAGCACGAGATCATGGCGGGACGGATGAACACGTCGCAGTTTGTTACGTTCCTGTTCTTTCTATTCCGCTGCTACGATCCCATGCGCAAACTGTCGCGCCTGCAAAACAGTATGGAGCAGGCATTGGCAGCCGCTCATCACGTCTGGGAAGTGATGGACGAACACGCCGAGATCGTCGAGAAGCCGAATGCTGGACCATTGCCCGCGCTGCAACGCGAAATCGAACTGAAGAACGTTTCGTTTGGCTATGCGAATGAGACGCGTTCCGTTTTGCGCGACGTGAACTTGAAAATCAAAGCCGGAACTATGGTGGCGCTTGTCGGCGAGTCAGGTGGTGGAAAGTCAACGTTGACGAAGCTGCTGCCACGTTTTCACGATCCGACTTCCGGTGCAGTGCTGTGGGACGGTGTTGATCTACGCGACGCAACACTCGCGAGCTTGCGTCATCAGATCGCTCTCGTTACTCAGGAAACGGTGCTTTTTAACGACACCGTTCGGCACAACATCGCCTACGGCAAACCGGATGCGACTGCCGTCGAGATCGAAGAGGCTGCGCTAATCGCGTTCGCCCACGACTTCATTCGCGAAATGCCTGACGGGTACGATACGATTGTTGGCGAGCGCGGCATATTTCTTTCCGGCGGTCAACGTCAACGACTTGCTATCGCACGCGCCGTTCTGGTGAATGCGCCTGTCCTTATTTTGGACGAAGCGACTTCTGCTCTCGATGCTGAGTCGGAACGTCTGGTGCAGCGGGCCATCGCCAATCTCGTCCGCAATCGCACGACCATCGTGATCGCTCACCGCCTGTCCACCGTGCGCCGCGCGGATGTGATCGTCGTGATGGAAGCCGGACGCATTATCGAAATGGGCACCCACACGGAGTTGCTGGCCCGAGGTGGAAAATACCACAAGCTTTACGAACT
>DASZDV010000727.1:0-6403 GCA_035941575.1 Pyrinomonadaceae bacterium | reverse complement strand
AACACCTTCCGAAACAAGGGCAGTGACTCTTCTACGCGGCCCATGTTTACGAGCGCGACTGCATGCCAGTAGATCATTTCCGCATTATCAGGAACCAGTCGTTCGGCGGCCCCATACTCGCGCAAGGCACCTTCGTTGTCTTTCTTCTCAACCGCGAGGTCGCCGGCGTTCATGTGATTGTATGCGCGTTGAAGTCTGACTAAGCGGCGCAACTCCTTTAAAGGCTCGGGACTATCGTCAACAC
Organism: Pyrinomonadaceae bacterium; assembly: GCA_035941575.1. Taxonomy (GTDB): domain Bacteria; phylum Acidobacteriota; class Blastocatellia; order Pyrinomonadales; family Pyrinomonadaceae; genus PSRF01. The sequence goes on along the minus strand of DASZDV010000727.1, from coordinate 6,159 downwards.
GCAGATCGAACGTACGGTCTTTCCACGCCTGTCCCGTAGGTTTTCCAGTGACAACTATCAGCGCGGCCGATTGACGTCCGCGAATATCACCGCCCGCGGCTTGCGCAGCGTCGAGTGCGGCTAGCATGCGATCAGCCAGATCTCCGCGCGTGTTCTCAAATGCGCGCGACATCGCGGGCCAAACTTTGTCGTTCAGCATCAGGTTGGCTTGCACAGAAAAATTCGTGCCGACAATGTGGCCGGCCGCCTGAATGTCGTTCTTGCCGGTCCAGGCATCGACGCGTCCTTGTGCATCGATCATCGCCACCTGGCGTACCTCGCGCCCTTCATCCTTGGCGAGCAGTTCTTTCAATGTATCAGGAGCGCTCTTGCCGGCGCGCATTAGGTCCAGTCCGTTCTTGCCGTAGCTGGGATCGACGAACGACTGCGTGGCAACGGCGCCGACGCCTGCTTCGGCCCACGCGACGATTGGACCAACCGAGAACCAGTGTGATTGAACGGCTACGCCGAGTTCGCCTGTTGCGGGATCGCGCGCGACGATGGAGAAAGTGTGCACGGGGCGCGTTGGTTCCCTGGACGGCTGTTGCGCGTGGCCAGTTGGGGAATAAATCAAAACCAAAAGAAGAACAATCGTCACGGTGCGCATAATTGAGCCTCGGAATAACCTAAGAGACGAACGGATAAAACGGCGTGTTGCGAAAGATCCAGAATCCAACAACGATGTAGAAGATCGCATAAATGTAAGGAGCGGGCAGCGCGTTCCTCCGCGGCATGCCACCACGCATAACGATCACGCTATAGCGCAGAAATGCGTAAATCAAAAACGGACTCGCCAGCAACAGCAACGGGTTAAGCATGAAGGCAGCTTTGAAATGACCATGGGTGATTTCATGCAACGCGCGGGTCGTTCCACAACCCGGACACGTCAGTCCGGTGAGCGCACGGAAAACACAAACAGGAAAAAATCCCGATCGCCCGGGCTCAAATAGGAAGAGATAAATGGCGCCGGCGATCATCAGTAGCCAGATGCCGGCCACCGTCGATCGCCGGTACATGAATTCACTCGACATGCGGCAATTAAGCTACAACAGAGCTGTCGAAATAAAGTGAGGACAAGCGCTCTCTGTAGGAGACGTTTGGGTAAACGAAAGCCGCGGCATCAGACGTCGCCGCGCGAGACGCCTTAGAACCAGCCCTTCTTGCTCTGGATGTAGGTCCTCACAAACTCTTCGTCTGACTTCGTCAGGTAGATCACGCCCTCGACGATGCTGATGATGTTCGTGAGACCACAAGTAAGTACGCCGAGGACGAGTTGAATAACGCCCTCAGTCGTATATCCGAGAATGAACTTATGGACGCCCAGCCAGCCGACAAGAATTGCACAGATGCCCGCCGTAATCTTCTTGTCGGCTCCCATTGCCTTCCAATCTGTCATCGCGCCCTGGTTAACAGCCTGCATCGGTTGATAGCCGCTGCCGACGGATGTTAGGGGTGCCTGGCAGTTGGCACAGTACTGCGCTAAGTCATCATTGATCGCGCCGCATTTCGTGCAGTATCTGCTCATTGTTTTGAGGTCTCCAACTCAGTTTGCAAATCAGAATAAGGCGCTTAGAAGTTACTGTTGCTAGTACTGCTCAGGCCCAGTCCGATGCCCATGATTACGACGAACAAGACGTAGCAGATGATCCCGGCAAGTCCGAGACCGATAGAGATTAAGCTGAACATCTTCGCCTTCTTCGAAGCGTCCAATGCGCCGGCCGTGTCACCGGCCGCCACCTTGCCGTTGACTTGGGCTGCAAAGATAACTGCCACGATGCCGAGCGGTGTACAACAGAACAGCGAAAGGATGGACAAGACGAGATTATTAGGAACGTTGACGGGTCCGCCCGATGGGGGCGGAGGAGTCCAATCTTGAGACATTCAGTTTCTCCTGAAGAACAGTTTAGAAAGATTCCGCGCTAGCCGCCGCTATAAGAACAGCAAGAACAGTAAGAAACAGGATCTCGATCAATTGGCCCTATGCCTAGTAAGTGCCCGGGCCTGGAGTGGCTGGCGGCGGAGGTGGCACCGGACCGCCTTTTCGCTTCTCGAAGATAGCGACACCAAGCAAGCCGCCGATGATTGAAAAAATGAAGAGCAGAACAGCCAGAATCAATGCGTTAATGATTAATGAAGCGATCGACTCGCCGCTTAGCTCCAACTGGCGGCGCATCAGGTCAGCTTGTTGCCGATCCAGGTTTTCGATCAGACCGAGAATCAAGTTTCTCATCGTGGGACCCATCGCGTAGTTGATAGGTATCCCAAGGATGATTGAGATCACCGCGCCAATCGCGCCAGCCACTGCGCCAAGGATTGCTCCGTCTCCAGCGTTCGCAGGCACCGGCGAATTCTTCACATAAATAAAGGACGCCAGCATGCCACCAAGGATGGCCCAGAGACAGCAACAGACGTTCAGGGCATTGACGAACGGAATAACCGACAGCAAGCCGAGCAGAACGCCGCCAATCAGCGCAGGCTTAAGTTTATTGTTCATCGCAGTTGTCTACTAACAAAGAGGACCTGGATTGTCAATAAAATTGCCGATATTTGTCGAGGAATTTACTTGGAGACTTCGATTCGATCTCCCGGCTGAAGTTTTGGATCTTCCACGGATCCGGCTTTGATTTCCTTAATGCGATAACGAATCGTAACCAGCCGGCCATCAGCTCCAGCGCGCGAGATTTCCACGCGGTTTTCCTGCCGTGTAGTGCCTCCGGCAGCAAGTAGCGCTTGCATAAGCGTTATTCCGGGTTGAAAGATCTTCTCGCCGGGAAAATTAATGCGGCCACCGATGTAGTAAAACTCTTGAGGTTTGTTGGAAACCGTAATCACGTCGCCAGCTTGAATGGTCGTGTTCATCGTTTGCGGATCGCTCAACTCGAGCGTTTCGCCAGTAACGCCGCCGCGCATGATCACCACTCGTCCCGCGTCGTTGCGGAGTTGCGATTCGGCCAGCACAACGTAGAGTGGAACAGCCTCGCGGCGCAGAAACCGCGTACCAGGGTTCACGACAAGACCAGTCACCATCACCGAATGGCTTACATACTGGCGCACGCCCACTGAGATGTGGGCGCCTTCTTCAACCGCGCGTCGTTTTAGTTCGGCTCCAATGCGGGCCTGGATCTCCTCAGTTGTCTGCCCGGCGACGTGAACCGCCCCGCCTGCAACCGGAAGATCAATCGCGCCGCTCGGCAGGACTGTGAAGAGCGTTGAGCGGTTAGTCGGCGAATTTATCAGTCGAATGTCCAGAACATCGCCCACACCGACGCGATAGATCTCGGTCAGCAAGGGCTGCGCGGATTTGGCGGTTCCGTTTGAATCGGTCAGCGCAGGCCTCACCGGCATGGCGCCGGCTGTCTCCTGAGCGGCGGTCGAAACAAGGGACGAAAGAACGACGAAGGTTAGAAACGTTAGGGAGATTACTGTTTTCATAAGCCGGGGCAGAAGCTTGAAACTTCGGTTTCTCGGTAAGATTGTTTAGCGCAGCGTAACGCGTTGGTTGCGCATTATATACCATAGACTTTGAATCCGGCGGGTTTTCCGTATCCGGGGACAGTTCTGTTATATTCGCCGTTTCGCTAAGCCGCGAAATTGCGCACCATGTACGAGTTTGCAGTTACACCAGCAGTCACCAACATCCGCCGCCGCGGCGTGGAGATCTCCGAGGTCGCGCCCGACGGCCTGGGCGCGGAAATGGAACTCGAGGCCGGTGACCGGATCATAAAGGTCAATGGCCGCACCGTCCGCGACTATCTCGACTTCCGCTTTCACACGGCAGGCGAAACTGAACTCGTGCTCGAAGTGCGTAAGAAGGATGGCGAGGACTGGGAACTTGAACTCGAACGCGGTGAGGGAGAGGACTTCGGCCTCGCGTTCGAACAGATCGTGCCGCGGCAGTGCGCTAACGCATGCATCTTCTGTTTCTGTAACGGCAACCCTGCCGACGCTCGCCCATCGCTTTTCATAAAAGATGAAGACATCCGGTTGTCGTTTCTTTACGGCAACTACACCACGCTCACGTCGATCAGTGAAGATGAAATGCGCCGCATCGTCGAACAACGATTGTCGCCGCAGTATGTCTCAGTGCACGCAACCGATCTCGACGTTCGCGCTTACCTCCTGGGAATCGACAAACAACGTGCAGACATCTCGCACAAACTCTCTCGTCTTCTCAACGCAGGTATCGAAGTACACGCGCAGGTTGTGTTGTGTCCCGGAATCAACGACGGTGAAGTCTTACGGAAAACGATCTTCGATCTCGCGGCTGAGTATCCTCGGATCACGAGTGTTGCGATCGTGCCGCTTGGTCTAACTCGCTACAACACTGATTCACGACTGTCACCGGTGACGCCGGAGTTCTGTCGCGAAGCAATCGATCAAGTGGCGACGATTCAAAAACAATTGCACGAGCAACTCGGCACCAACTTCGCGCTGCTCGGCGATGAGATCTATCTTCGTGCGGGCCGTTCGATTCCGGCGAAATCGCATTACGGCGATTACCCGCAGATCGAAGACGGCGTCGGCATGGTTCGATCGTTCATGAACGAATTTGCGACGGTGACTAAGCGCTTCGAACGTGAAGGAAGCGTAAAACTAAAAAACAAGAGCGGCACGATTCTGACGGGAGCCTTGTTCGCACCAGTACTGCGAAAGATGGTTTATAAGTTCAACGATCGGTTCGACAGTCGTCTCATAGTTGAGCCAGTCGAGAATGGTTACTTTGGTGGCGACGTTTCTGTCGCCGGCTTGCTGACCGGGCGTGATCTCTTATCAGCACGAGAGCGAATTAGGGGAGACTTTGTTGTCATACCAAAACAGATGTTGAAGAGTGACGACGAGATCATGCTTGACGGGATGAGAATCGAAGAGGTGGCCCAATCGTTACAACTTCCAGTTCACGCCGTCACGCTCGACGACTTCGCGAGTTTGTTATCACAGAACAACTGATCGCATGTCCGAATCTCCTATCCGTGCTGAGAAGCGAATTCTGGATGTAGGTTGCGGCCAGAACAAGTTTCCAGGCGCGATCGGTATCGATGCTAATCCGCGCAGTGACGCCGACGTCATTCATGATCTCGGAGTTTTTCCTTATCCGTTCAATACGGACGAGTTTGAAGAAATAGTTTGTCGCCATGTGATCGAACACGTTCCGGATGTACTTGCGTTCGTGACTGAGTTGCATCGCATTACAAAGCCAGGTGGCAAACTGAAAATTCTCACACCGCATTACTCGAATCCTGATTGGGCCACCGATCCGACTCATCGCAATCACTTCAACAGTTATTCGTTCACGTGCTTTGTTCCGTCGCAAACTCCGTTTCCGTTTTACACGACCACGGAGTTGCGACCGATCAAAACGCATGTGAGTCTTGCGAATCTCTGGCGCGCAGTGGGTTTGGAGTTCATTGTGAACCTCGATGAACGATGGCCTTCGCTTCGTTTCACGCGGAAATTTTGGGAGTTTTATCTCTCGATGATCTGCCGTGGCAAGGAGCTATATTTTGAGTTTGAAGTGGTGAAATAGCCGCCCTCACAGTCAGCTCGCCCAATCTAAAACAGCCCGCTTGGGTCCATTAATTTGAATCCAAATCCAGAAAACTGTAAGCTGTGCGGGTTCGTACCCCACGGAATGTATACGAAAATTCGTATGTTTTGAGCTAAGTTGTTGTTGGCTCGAATTTTGCAAGTTTCGTAAGTATAGCCCCCAGTGGGATGAGCGGGCACTCCTATCATAACCAGTCAAAGTGCGGACAGGCTTCTTACTACAAGTTGCTCGAGCAAGGCCTTCCTTTGCAGAGCAAGGGCTAAAACCATTTTGGAGGATTACGTGATGAGAAACGGTTTACAGAAGTACCTCTTAGTACTCCTGACCGTTGGTCTCTTCGCTCTCCCGGCGTTCGGACAAGGTGGCTCGTCAGGTTCACTGGCGGGCACCGTGACCGACCCTAAGGGGGCTGTGGTAGCCGGCGCTACCGTGACTGTGAAAAACGCTGCTACCAATCAGGAGTTTTCCACGGAGACCAGCAGTAACGGAGCTTACAACATTGCGACGCTGACGACCGGCGTATATACGGCCACAATAACTGCGAAAGGCTTCAAGCAGGCTGTGGTTACCGACAT
>DASZDV010000726.1:0-3727 GCA_035941575.1 Pyrinomonadaceae bacterium | reverse complement strand
ATCAGTTCGCGTCTGGCTGTTTGTTCATCCATACGGTGTCATCCGCGTCCCGGCGTTGGCCACGTTTATGCGTAACTCGAGTGGCGGGCGGTTGGGCCAGAAAATAAGAGAGCGATTCGAGCGACGTGGTTAGATCTACCGTCTTCACCTTCACGCCCTTGCGTGAGTTTAACGGCGCCGGCGCGAAATTCAGTACCGCTTTTATCCCCGCCGACATGACCTGGTTGAGAACTCTCTGCGCACTCTTTCCGGGGACGGCGATTACCATCACGTCGATCGCTTCATCGCGAACGATGTTGGCGAGCTGCTCAACGTCGTGCACAAGAATGCGCGCATCGCCGATTCGTTTTCCAATCTTTTGCCGGTCGTTATCAAAGAGCGCGGCCACAGTGAAACTCGATTTTCCGAAGCCGTTGTAGTTCGCCAGGGCTGTTCCTAATCTTCCCGCGCCGACAATGCCGACGCGATGCGGCCGATCGAGTCCGAGTATCTTGGTGATGTGATCGCGAAGGTCATTGACATAGTAACCGACGCCACGCACGCCAAACTCACCAAAGTAGCCAAGGTCCTTGCGAATCTGCGCAGAGTTCAGGTGAAACTGCTCGGCCAATTCCTGCGAAGAGATGGTCTTGATCCCTGCTTCGTGAAGCGCATCAAGACAGCGAAGATAAACACTTAGCCGGCTGGTTGTCAGTTCTGAGATTCTTTCAGACTTCATTCGCGGGAACCTGTCGCGGCCAGTATAATACTCCGGCGCAAATGATTGCACATCTCAGCGGTACACTGCTTTCCAAACAAGCGACTTCCGTGATCATTGATGTGTCGGGCGTCGGCTACGAAGTGAGTATTCCGCTTTCGACGTTTTACGAACTCGAAGACACGGGTTCCAACGTTGAGCTTCGCATCTATACCCACGTCAAAGAGGATGCGTTGCAGCTTTACGGCTTCAAAACATTGCTGGAGCGCCAACTGTTCATAAACTTCATTTCCGTTAGCGGCGTTGGGCCTAAGATTGGCATTGCTCTTCTTTCCAACATGAGCACCGACGAGCTAATAACCTCGATCAAATCGAACAACCTCGCGCGGCTCACGTTGATTCCTGGCGTCGGCAGAAAGACCGCTGAAAGACTCATTGTCGATTTGCGAGAGAAGATGACGGCGCTGGCCGCCTCGCAGGTTGCCGAAGAAATCGGCACAAGGCCGGGGGCGCCGATCCCGTCTTCGGGAGACGACGTGCGCTCCCAGGCTCTTTCTGGTTTGTTGAATTTGGGTTACCAAAAATCCGCCGCCGAGAAAGCCATCGACAGCGCTCTCAGCGAAGACGGGGAAAGTACCGTTGAGTCAGTGCTTCGGCGTGGACTACGCAAGCTCGCAAGACTGTGAGACACAGATCAAAACCTGATGGCTGAACCAATTTCCGCAAGGTTGAGCGATGGCGTCGCGACCAGTGAAGATCGACAACTCGATCTTACGCTGCGCCCAACGCGCATCGAGGACTACGTCGGCCAAAAACAAGTCAAAGAAAACCTGCGCGTCTATATGAAAGCCGCGCGCGCACGACGTGAAGCACTCGATCACGTGCTACTGACTGGACCACCAGGACTCGGAAAAACCACGCTCGCAAACATCATTGCCAACGAAATGGACGCCGAACTCAAGTCAACCGCCGGCCCGGCAATCGAAAAAGCGGGAGACATCGCGGCGTTGCTCACTAACCTTCAGGAAGGCGACGTGCTCTTCATCGACGAGATTCATCGTCTCTTGCCGGCACTTGAAGAAAAACTCTACCCTGCGATGGAGGACTATCAGTTGGACCTACTGATCGGTCAGGGTCCTTCTGCACGTTCCATAAAGCTTGAGATCCCGAAGTTCACCTTGATCGGCGCGACTACGCGGGCCGGGTTGATCACTGCGCCACTACGCGGACGCTTCGGCATCGTTTTTCATCTCGACTTCTACCCGCACGAAGATCTCGAAATCATCTGTAAACGTTCTGCCGAAATTCTCGGCGTCCAGATCGATGAACAGGGTGCGCATGAAATCGCGCGCCGTTCACGTGGCACGCCGCGCATCGTAAATCGACTGTTGCGGCGTGTGCGCGATTATGCGGAGGTGGATTACGACGGCCGGATCACGCAGGCGGTGGCAAGCGACGCGTTGAACCGAATGGAAGTGGATACGTATGGTCTTGATGAGATGGACCGTAAGTTGTTGTTGACGATAATTGAGAAGTTCAATGGAGGTCCCGTCGGACTGGGAACGATTTCCGCGTCGATCCACGAGGAGAAGGATTCAATCGAGGAGATCATCGAACCGTACTTAATTCAGATTGGGTTTTTGGATCGTACTCCACGCGGGCGTCTCGCGACGCCGCTCGCGTACGAACATTTCGGCATTAAATCCCCCGGCATGCATCGGCCCAACCTGTTCGATCCCCGCTGAAACCTTGTTCTTAAATGAAGCGTTTCGTCACTTCATTGTCACGTCATACTCTCGGCGTTCGCAATCGATCGCCGTGGGGATCAATGCTGGGGCACTCACTGCACCAGTTTCACGAAAACGATCTGTTCACTTCGGCGGCGGCGATGAGTTACTTCGGACTGATGGCGCTTTTTCCCGCGTTGCTGCTGTTGCTCGCAATCAGTAACAAACTCGCCGCGGGAAGTCAGATGCTGGCCCAGGCCGTCGATGTGTATCCCGGTTCCGGCAAGTTTCTGCGCGACACGATCGGAGCTTTTTCCGAGTTAGGTTTTGGCGCGCTCGTGACGTGCGTGGTTCTCGTCTTCTGGGCGGGCTCGTGGGTGTTTGCCGTCGTGGAGCGCGCGCTCAATCGTATCTGGCAAGCAACGTCGCGAACGTTCTGGCACGGGCGAGCGCTGACGATTGGAATGGTGGGAGTGGTAGGGCTGTTGTTGTCGCTGTCGGTTATGACCACGTCGCTGCTTGTAGCGCTCCGAGAGATGGCGTTCAGATTGTCGCCGCGGCAAATCGCGCGATATCCGTTGTTAGACTCAGTTGGGAGTGGCTTTTGGCAAGTGATATTTGCGGCCGGCAGTTATCTGATCACGGTCGCGCTGTTTGTGCTGATCTACCGTTTACTGCCGCGCGCCGAAGTGACGCTGAGAGACACGTTGCCGGGAGCGTTTCTCGCAGGGTTGTTGTGGGAACTGGCGAAGTACATCTTTGCGTGGAGCCTCGGTTACTTTCACTACGATCAGATTTACGGATCTGTCGGGGCCGTGGTTGCGGTGCTGACGTGGAGTTACGTGTCGAGTTTGATCATGCTGTTTGGCGCGCAACTCACTGCCGTGTTCCATTATGAGCATCCTGCGTAAATTTAATGCACCTTTCAGCGTTTGATTATGAGCTACCCTCCGATTTAATCGCTCAACAACCTCTCGCAGAGCGCGACGCTTCGCGCATGCTTGTACTCGATCGCGCGAACCAGACTTGGACCGATTCCAGCTTCAAACTCTTTACTCAGTGCCTGCGGCCCGATGATGTTGTTGTAGTTAACAACTCTCGCGTTATTCCGGCTCGGCTCAAAGGATGGCGGGAGGAGACGGGCGGGCAGGTTGAAGTCTTTCTCGTGCGGGAACTCGAACCGCTGGTTTGGGAGGCGCTCGTTAGACCTGGAGGTAGGTTGAAGCGCGGGACGAGAGTGGACTTCCATAAAAGCGGATTGAAAGCGGAAATCGTTGATGAGCCTGGCCAAGAACTTAGACGG
>DASZDV010000725.1:0-3320 GCA_035941575.1 Pyrinomonadaceae bacterium | reverse complement strand
GGTGTCGAAGGGCACAACGGAGCGTCGCAGGTTGAATGGTACAAGGCGTTTTTTGATGGGAACGCGCGTGCGGGTGTCGGTGGTGCGATGTTTTGGATTCTGACGCCGGATACGCATCGCGGCTACGGCGTGACGTATACAGCGCCGCGAGATAAAGAGCTGCTTGCGGAAGTGTCGCGAGCGTCGCGGGTTTTTGACGCGTTGCAATCCGCAGAGTTGCCGCAGCGTTTGCTTGATTCTTCACATCATCTGATTCCACGTCAGTTTGTGTGGACGCGACCAGCCGGTGATGCGGCAACGTTGCCGCAGATCATTCACAGAGAAGACAAATCGATCCTTTATCAGTTCAAGCCGCAGATGGCGTCGGCTGAGCGCTTTGAGAAGATCGGAGAAGGGCCGGGATACATCTGGGGATATGGATCGGGGTTTCTTGAGTATACGATTCCTGAGCGCGAGGATCGGCGGCGCGTGAGTGAGATTATCGTTCGCGCGCACATCCAGCCGGTGTTGCCCGTTGACGCTCCGCCTGGTTTTGTGAAGACGCGTGTGACGTTGTTTGTCGAAAGTTGGAATGGCGGCTCGCGCTTGGTTCCGGTGGAACCGAAGGGACAGCCCTTGATTCAGGAGTGGCGTCTCACCGGACGATTGTTACGTTTGCGCGCGATGCGCGGTCTACCGTTAACACTGCGCTTCGCTGTCACTCCCGACGCCGACTGGCTCTACGGCGTAAACATCTCTAATTGGCCCGAAGGCTACGATTCCAAAGACGCGAAACCGGTGGAGCTGGAACTGCGTCACTGATCAAACGGACCGAGGTTTCGTTGAGTTCGTAGAGCTTGGCGGAGGGGATGGGGCCGAGGGTGAATTCGGAGATGGGAGAAGAATGGTCGCGGAGCGCGTTGATTAGAGCGTCGTTGCTGAAGTAACGGCGGCCGCGCGCGATGATTACGAAGTCGCCAGTAGTTAGTTGTTTTAAGGCCTCAGGGTCCGATAAGGAAACGCAAACGAGATCCGCTCTCTGTTCGCGTTGTGCGTAATACGCAGCGAGCGTCGGACTCTCACTCGCAACACGCGCTCCCGGCCGCGCACGCCTCACGATGTCAACTATCACGTCGCGCATGCTCGCGTCATAAAACTCGTCGTGCGGAAAGTAGTAACCAGCCCACTGCGTACCACCGCCGAACCAGTTCGTATACAGACGAAAATGTGGCGAGGCCTGGATGGAATTAACTACCGAACTGATAATCACGACGACCGCCAAAGTCGCGGGAATGTAGTGTTTCAATCCTGCCAGCACATCCAGCGACGCGATCCGATTTGCAAGCCAACGTCCAGTGAACTGAATTCCTAATGCGCATGTGATTAGCACTGCGGGCAATACCGTTGTGTAGTAACGCGTGAACTTGCCGCCGGGAAACGCGAACGCCACAAGCCACAAGTACAGCCAGAACAGAATGAAATAACGCCCGTCACCAAGTTTTTTTCGAAACAACAACGGCAGCCCGGCCAGAAAAGCCAGCACCGTCAGCACTGGCAACTTGACGGCAGTGAATACAAAGTAGAAAGAGACCGGTATGCCGTTTAGCCAGTCACTAAAGCGCTGCGTGTAGAGCTGGTTCATGAACTCATAGCCATCGTGACTGATACGTTTGCCACCGGCGAAGAGTCCCATCTGCCGCCACGTTTCCGGCAACAGAATCGTCGGACTCAGGACCAGAAATACAAGGACCATGATGGCGAAGGACATCAGCAAACGCTTCTTACCCAAACGCCAACGTGTCTCGGGCAACTGCTGAAACATCCAGTAGTAACAGATGCTGATCGCAAACAAGTGAGGCACATATTTCGACGCGACCATTGCGCCATAACACGCAGCCGTGGCCCAGTAGTACTTGTTCGGATTCTGATCTGTACTTTCAGCGACGCGCTGTCCCCGCAACCAAAATACGTTTGCGAGCAGAAAGAAGAAGAGCAGGAACGTGTCTTCCTTGGCTATTCGACCAAAAGCGATGGCAGTCGGGTTAAACGCCCACAACGCAGCAGCGATAAGCGCCACTTCAGCGCCGAAGAGTTCCGCCGCGATTAAATAGATTAGAAGGGCCGTGAGTGCGCCGGCGATCGCGCCGGGCAGGCGCAACGCCGTTTCAGGTGCGATTTGATCGGAAGGACGCGAAGCAACTAAGGAGTTCCACTTTTCCGCAGCGATGATCGATGCGGTTTGCAGCGCCTTCATTAGCATCGGGTGTTCGCCGTTTGCACCGGAAAGACCATGCGCGCGGTAGTCCGCAACCGCATTCAGTTTGTTTAGTTCGTCTTCGCTAAGACCTTCAGCGCTGAGACCTGTGACGCGAAAACCAAACCCTGCAACGATCAGGACCAAAAGCGCGGTAAACACAAGCGCACGGCTGTTTGTGAGAACACCTCGACCCGCAAATAATTCCGGTCTTAGACCAGCAGTGACGATCGCTTCAGCTCTTGCGGACAAATGAAGTTTCCTCGGAGTGGACAACAGTTGCTGAGGACCGAGCCTCAACAAAAGGCGAAAGGTTAGCGAAAAATTCCGGTTAGTGTCAAAAGCCATCCACAGATTACTCGGATTGTGTTAAGAACAGAGCCGTGTCGCATTCCCCCGCAGATAAAACGGAGACACTCGCACGACGGCTAGGTCTATTCGACGCGACGATGATCGTGATGGGCGGCATCATCGGGTCGGGGATCTTCATGAACCCGTCCGTCGTCGCCCGCCAGGTCCACACGCCGTTTCTAATTCTCGGCGCCTGGACCATTGGCGGTTTGTTTGCTCTCACGGCAGGCTTTATTTGGGCCGAACTCGCGGCGAGACGTCCGGACGTCGGCGGACAGTACGCATACCTTCGCGAAGCCTTCCATCCTGGTGTCGCGTTCATCTACGGCTGGGTGCTGCTGCTGGTGATTCAAACCGGCGGAATGGCCGCGGTAGCCGTCACGTTCTCACGCTACTTCGTTGAGCTGACATTCATTCACATTCGTTACGAGCTACTCGCCGCGATTGTCCTCGCCGTGCTGACGGTGATCAACTGCCTCGGCGTACGCGCCGGAAGCACCGTGCAAAGCGTGTTGATGGTCCTGAAGATCGTCGCCTTGCTTTCGCTCGTGGCGTGCGGGCTTCTGCTGACTAAACCGGCGACCAATCCGGCGCATTGGTTGGACCAACCGCCTTCAGTTGATTTGTTGACTGCGTTCGGCGCCGCGTTGGTGCCGGTGATCTTTGCTTACGGCGGCTGGCAAACCGCAACATTCGTGGCCAGCGAGATCAAGGAACCACGCAAAAACCTTCCACG
>DASZDV010000724.1:0-2729 GCA_035941575.1 Pyrinomonadaceae bacterium | reverse complement strand
CCCTTCGACACCCATTCCAAACTCGCCAAAGACAAGTGCTTTGTTGAGCGAAAACGCCGCCGCCGCACGGTTTTCAATAAACTGCTTCAACGCTGCCGGAGAATCAACAAAGCTGTTGTGATCGGGGCGCGGATAAATGTGTACGTCGCAGTAGTCGATTGTGGGAATCGCATGATCCGCCAACCACTCGCGCCGTTCAGCCGACGTGCGATAACCCCACGTACCCGGCGCAATCAGGTGGTTCGGATCGAGCGATTTCAGATAAGCGCTCATCTCCGCAAACCACGCGCGTCTTTCAGCCCAGCGGCCGGTGATCGCCTGGGCTTCGTTCATTAACTCCCAACCAAAAATCGCCGGATCGTCGCGATAGACGACACCAGTGACCGTGTTTCGACGCGTCGCCAGCTTCTCCACGTGTTCACGATAAAGCCGCCGTGTTTCGGGATTTGAATAAAACAGCATGGCTTTATCGTTATTGATCCCAAACTCATGGCTGTCGTCCGCGGCGTCGTTGATTCCCGCCCAGCGCAAGTACTGCGTGACACCGCCCGTGTCGCGCCACCAGTTGGTCAAACAGAGCTGAACGTAAAGCTTGTTCTTCGCTGCTTCCGCGATAACTTTGTCGAGGTGCACAAACGCGTCTTCGTTCCACTGCCCGGGCGCAAGGCGAAACGAATGATGCCGCGGCCAATCGGGAAAATCCGCCATCGGCTTGACATCGTTTGGACCACCTTCGCCAAACGCCCAGACGCGCACCACCTTGATCCCGTTTTGCGCAGCCTGCCGCAACGTTTCTGGCATTCTTTGGCGATCGTCGTCGCGATACATCACGGCAACGTTAGCGCCGACAAAACGAAACGGACGATTACCGATAAAGAAACGGCCGCCGCGTTGGCGCACAAACACGCTCCCCGCAGAGTTGTTCGCCGTGTTGGGCGAAGCGAGCAAAAAAAGAACCGCCGCGCTTGTAATCAGCACAAGCGCGGCGACCGCAAATAGTCTCTTATTCATCAAGGCAAACTTAGTTTAAGCGTTCTAGCGCGGGCTCGTCATCCGCACAAAACCCATAATCGCGCAGACCGCGCCAAGTACGACAAACAGGTTGAAGAACGCTCCCACCCCCAAAGCCATCGTCAGATCCGCCGAGTTCTGACTCACTCCCAGGACGACAAAAATTCCGAACAGCAAGAAGTGGAGGTGATAAATGATTAAACAAACTGCGGCGTAGGAAAACCAGCGGGCCGAAGGACCAAACGCCGGCGATCTCGCGAAACCAAGGACGGCGGCAATTAACCAACCAATGCCTCCAGCAATCAACAAAAGCAAGGTAACCAGGAAAAAGTAGCTTGGGGGCGTCGCCCGTAGCTGCTGAAACAGCATCAGGAGTGGGAAGAACATTGATGTCGAGTCTCTCCTTCGCGGCTAATATTCACAGAGGTATTCACAGAGGTATTCACAAAAACTAGTTCACAAAAAGCAAGCGCCGTCTGCGCACTTGAGCCGCTTTGGTATGTGCACAAACGGCGTCCAATCTGGTGTCGGTGACCAAGCGCAAGTGTTTACAGCGGAAGTCAGCTTAGTGGCTCCCAACTTTGGCTTCGCTCTGCGCTCGCTTACTGCGTGATATGGATCTCCTCTTCCTTGTTCACGTGGCCAAGGAAATAAATCAGGCCACAAACAAAGGCCACTGCGGCGAGGCCGAGTGCGATCCACCCCGAAGTATGGCCGCCAGCAGGATTCGGGTCGGTCACGAACCTATAGAAATAGTAGATCGCCCCGATTGCTGCCAGTATCCCCACGACGACCGCGAGAATGTCTTTCAGGCTTTTCATGTTGAACCTCCGGCCAGGTGATTAAATATGAAGGTTAAGGAAAAAGCCGCACAATTTGCGCTAAATGATGGCTGCATGTTAACGCCGCCGCACAAAGGAATGCAAGCCGTTAGATCCGGCCCCTCAACCAATGCGATTCACGTCTGCGAAGACTTCAAAATCATACGCTTGTCGCCCATTCGCCGCGTCACTTGTTCGCGATCGAAATACTCCAGAAGCGGAATAGCGTACTTCCGCGAGACCCCGGCGAGGTTCTTAAACGAGGGCACGTCGATGGTGCGGTCGGGTTCGTGTTGATCCGCGTAGTCCTGTAACTTCCGCTTCAATTCCTCGACCACCTGCGAATGCATGAACATGTCGCCGGTTACACGCACGAGTTTTCGTCCATCAAGTAACAGTTGCAGAATCTTCCTCGCCTGACCGCGTTGAGCGGCAGCGACGCCCGCGCGCGCCATTACCTCCTCCATGGACGGCGCCTCCACGCCAGCCTCGCGATAGACTTTCTCGATCTGCGCACTTAATTTCGCGTCTGTTTCACTCAAATCAATTCGATGGTGGCTTGTGCGTATGACATCTTTCTCCGAAACGACTTCACCCTTTGCTTCGAGAGATCCGGCAACAGCCCCAAACACTTCCGGCAACGAACGCGCAAACAGCTTTTCGCGCAACGTCTCGCGCAACATTCCGCGCGCGAGAGGTTCGCGTTTGTGATGACGCTCAAGTTCAGCCAGCACAGCCGCGCTGAGTTCGGCAAAACTTTCGTTCGAAAGATAAACACCACCAGCTTCGACCACTGCGTTTCTCTTCGCCGCTTCGGCCGCAGCTTGCGCGAGGACAGCGTCGGTCCAACCCGTCGCCGCGGCGATGTCGATAAAACGAATGCCGTGTTTGCGTGAT
>DASZDV010000723.1:0-11586 GCA_035941575.1 Pyrinomonadaceae bacterium | reverse complement strand
GAAAACAACGAATCCGTGGGTTCATCATGCGCGCCGCTGTTGCCACGCCAGCGAACAAACCACCACCGCTGCACGGCGTCAACACGCAATCGAGATTCGGCACTTCTTCCAGCAACTCCAGACCACACGTCGCCTGGCCTGCGAGTATCAAATAATCGTCGTAAGGCGGAACCATGACCAACCGCTCACGCTCAGCAAGATCCAGAGCAAACTTCTCGCGGTCTTCCTTGTGACGATCGTAAAAGATGATCTCCGCGCCGTAGTCGCGTGTAGCCGCCACCTTCGCGCGAGGCGCATCCTCAGGCATTGCAACCAGCACACGCACTCTGGCTTCGCGTCCCGCAAGCGCGACCGCCTGCGCGTGGTTGCCGGAAGAGAAAGCGACGATGCCGCGGCTTTTTTCTTCGTCAGTTAGTGACTGGATCTTGTTCGTCGCGCCGCGAATCTTGAATGCTCCGGCGCGTTGCAGGTTTTCGCATTTGAAGAACACCTGCTTGCCGGCGACCTCGTTAAATTGATGCGACGTGACTACCGGTGTGCGATGAATGCGGCGCCCGATGCGTTCACGGGCCTCGTGTATCAGGTCAGTTGTAAGCATGAATCGATTTCAACTCGCATCGCAAACACTTCAGCAAACCGAGCCACGATGCGATCTTCCACTTCGCTTAATTGAGTTTCCGAACCCAGTATTTGTTCCATTGACGTTACGGGTTCACCTTCGCAGCCGATTATGAAATCAAAGTAACTAAGGTCTGTGTTGACGTTCAATGCAAACCCATGTGTTGTGACCCAGCGCGCAATGTGCACGCCAATCGCGGCAATTTTTCCGCGCGGCGTGTACACGCCCGTCAGTCCGTCAATCCGAAACGCGTCGATCTGAAAGTCAGCCATGGTCCGAATCAACACCTCTTCCAGATCACGCATGTAGCGGTGAACGTCTTCCCGATCCGGACTCAGGTTAACGATCGGATACCCCACAAGTTGCCCAAGACCGTGATACGTGACCTTTCCCCCGCGGTTGGTTTCAAACACGGTCACGTTACGCCGCTTTAGTTGTTCTTCATCAAGCAGCACTGCGGAACTTTCGCCGCGGCGTCCTATTGTGAGCGTGTGCGGATGTTCGAGCAGCAACAGCGTATCGGGCTGTGTTCGCAGTTTTACCGCCTGTTCCGTCTCCTTTTGGATGGCAAGCGCCGGCTCGTAATCGATAAGACCGAGCCTTTGGACCAGAAGATTTCTTTCCCGGGTCATGCAACCACTTTATATTCTTTCTGCGTCATTCTACAATCGCTCAACCCCAGAAAGAGGAGAATCATGTTGAAACGCATCGCGATTGCTTCGCTCGCAGCAATTCTTATCACTCCCACGTTCGCCTTGGGCCAAACACGCAGCCGGTCCACGCGCTCGAAACCGGCTCAAAAAACAACCACGCAAACCACCTCGGCCGCACGCACCGCAGGCGCGACGCGAGTCGCCGAGCAGATCAAGTTAATGACCAAGTTCATTTACCTTCTCGGTGGAGTAACGAGCGGCATTGCGGCGGTCGATGAAGCAGCGCGGCGAAACGAGGCTTCCCCCGAACTGGTTAAGAAAAACCAGCAAAGCAAGGTGACGGTCCGCACGAGTATTCAGGGCTTTCGCGAATCGCTCGACAAGTTGGAAACGGATTTCCGCGCTACGCCGGAGTTGCAGCCGTACTACATCAAGCTCGCGGGTTCTGCGGCCGGAGCCGCCACGGCGGAAGAACAGGCGGCCGCGAATCAGTTCGACGCTTCAGGTCGAACACTGCTGACCGTGATCAACCGGCTAACGGACGTTTTGGTGATAATGCGGCAGTGAAGAGATTGCCAATTGTCGATTGCCAATTGTCGATTTAGACACCGTTGGTCGATTGCCGTTGTACCGTTGAGCAGCGCAAATCGGCAATCGGAAATTGGCAATCGACAATGCCTCTACTTCTTCTTCTGGTAGTAGCCCTGACGTGCGCGAACGCGCACATCAGCGCGTGCCGGCACCGTCACTTGTATTCGCCGAAACTGGGTTGGCGGAGCTTCCTGGTTTGCGTAGTACTGAAGCAAATATTGCCCACGCAACTCCGCTGCAACCTGCCGAAACACTCGCTCCAGATCCTGATCCGACTCGGGCACAAACGCAGTTCCTCCAGTCGCCTCGGCAATCGACTCCATTCCGCTTTCCGCCCGCATGCTGATTTGATTCAACTTTACTGACGGGCCACCGGGATTCACGGAGTAAAAGATCGCGTCGGCTTTCTGAACGTTTTGCTGCACCGCCTGCACGGCGCGGCGGTGCCCTTCCTGCAAACCTGCTCGAATGCTGGAGGTGCCTGGAGCGGACTGACTGTTGTTCTGTGCACGATACTGGGCGATTGACTGATCGCGAATCTGCTCACTGAAGTTGTCGTCGCCGTCAGACAACACGACGATTACACGCCGGTGACTACTTGGCGCATTTTGCTCGAGATACTTCGCCGCCGCGTTAACGGTATCGTAAAACGCCGTCGGCACCGCCGAGGTTGCGGCGGGAATCGTCAGCATCTTCGCGGCCGAAGTTTCGGCTGAGGCAAGTGGTTGGACCACCGTCGGCTTGTCAGTGATGGTGAAGATCGCGGCTTTGTCGGACGGTTTCATCACCAGCCGAAGAAAAGCCGCGGCTGCGTTCTGCTGAGACTGAAAGAAGCCCTTTTGACTGACGCTGCTCGAGATGTCAAACAACAGAGCGATCGCCAGGGGCACCTGCTCCGGGTCGCCGAGCTGCGCTATCTCCTGCTGTTTCCCCTCTTCCGCCAAACGAAAATCAGGAAGCGTGAGCCCCTTGACCGCGTTACCCTGCTGGTCAGTCACCGACACTGGGACCATCACGAGGCTTGAAGTGATTTTAACAACCTCGAGCTGCTCCTGCTCAGGAGGCTTCGGCGGTGGAGTTGGTTTAGCTTTCCAGGGAGGTGGCGGTGGCGGCAAGTCTTTGACGCCTTGCGCCTTTACCGCGGAACCGCAAAGAGAGGTGCAAAGAAAAAGGGCCAACACTCCGATCAGGAATGCCGGCCGCGAAAGTTTTTGCTGAACCGCGAAAATCATCGTGACACCCTCGAGTCTGTATCATGCCGCCAGTATGCTGGCCTGCATATTCGTTATCCTACCGCGTTATCCTACAGATTTGCGACGGCATGATCCACGACTCTTTGGTGTCAAGTCCGCTCTGTGGAGTTGCACCTCGCGATGCATCTCCACAGATACGCCACAAAGTTAGTTGCCACTGCCTGGATTCATCGTCGGCGTTGGAGCAGTCAGTCCCTTGTTCACAAGCAACTTGATATCAACGCGACGATTCTGAGCACGGCCTTCACGCGTGTCGTTCTCCGCGACCGGATTAATCTCGCCATAACCGAACGGCGTGATGATGCGACGAAGCGGAATGCTGTGGTTCTCGACCAGGTAACGAATCACCGCATCAGCACGACGTTGGCTGAGCTGGCGATTCAGATTGATGCTTCCTCGTGAATCCGCATAGCCGGAGACTTCGAGGACGTAGCCCTTGGCATTCATTGCTTTGCTGGCAATGCTGTCGAGGGTCGCTTTTGCATCAGTAGAAAGTACCGCGCTGCCGGACTTGAAGTTCACAGCAGCAACGTCCTGCGGCTGGTAGTCGTCCAGAGCCGAGATGCGCTCGTTGGTGGCGTTTACACCAGCAACTGCGGCATCAGCGGTTGCCTGCGCTGCCTTGGCGCCGCCACGGGCCGCATTCGATACGGCTGCCAGCTCTTCCAACTGGCCTGACAGGCGTTGAGCATTGGCTTCAACCTGGCTGAGTTTTGATTCAGTGGTGGAGGCTCGTTCTTCTAGTGGCGCAGCACGCGATTCAACCGCACGCGCAACTCTCATATCTGCTTCGTTGAACCTTATCTTCTCCGCGGCCAACTCACCGGAAGCATTACCCCGTCCTTCAACCTCCACGTTCAAGCCGCGCAGGATGCTGGTCTGGGCATAGTTGGTGCCGCCACGAAGGAACCCACCCTTAGTCTTCACGCTGGTCCTATCGTCCAGGCGGACCACCGTATCCACGCCATTCATATCGCGGACCGTAAACGTGTCGGAATCACGCCGGGTGACTACGCCTTTGATCTTTAGCTTCTCACCACTCGTGACAGTGCGCGAGCCGGCGGCGGTGGTCGTATCTTGAGCCAGTACAGGGGAGGCTGAGAGCACTAACAGGCAGGTGATAAGCACTGCCGGGGCAAACATTTTATGTTTAGTGAATACCATCGATTTATCTCCTTGTCGCTTCGCTATTGTGACGCGCCCTTAATTGCGCGGTTGCTTCTTACCGTGGGCGAGTTCTCGCCGCTCGCCTCCCGCTACCTTAATTTTGCGGATGACATCTCTTAGACCTTCGACGGAGTTAAGTCAATAGGCTCCCGGATTCTTCATCTAATCACCACTTTATCGCAATAACGCGCTTCCGAAACCAGTTTTTTACGAGGAAAAGCAACAAAAATTCTGTGCGAACCTTTGCGCAAACCTACACGGAAAAATCACCCTCTTCCAATTGGTCCTTAACAAACGCAAGGAAGCGCTCCGCATCAGCACCATCGATCACGCGATGATCGAAGCTCAACGCGAAATAGGCCATCCAACGAATGCCGATGAAATCGTCACCATCAGGACTCGTCATTACCTTGGGCCGTTTCTCGATCTTGCCCACACCGAGAATAGCCAACTGCGGCTGATTAATAATGGGTGTTCCGAATAGACCACCAAACACTCCCGGATTGGTAATCGTAAACGTCCCGCCCGTTACTTCGTCGGGCTTCAACTGCTTGGTCCTGGCCCGATCGGCAAGATCGTTTGCAGCACGGGCCAGCCCCGAGATACTCAGATCGTCGGCGCGTTTGATGACGGGAACGATCAAGCCCCAGTCGAGGGCGACCGCCATTCCGAGGTTGATGTCCTGCTTGTAGATGATCTGTTCGCCGCTCACCTGTGCGTTAAAGATGGGAAACTTGCGTAATGCCTTGTTCACCGCTTCGAAAATAAACGGCATAAACGTG
This sequence comes from Pyrinomonadaceae bacterium, assembly GCA_035941575.1. Lineage (GTDB taxonomy): Bacteria > Acidobacteriota > Blastocatellia > Pyrinomonadales > Pyrinomonadaceae > PSRF01. Next base: position 6,521 of record DASZDV010000723.1, on the reverse strand, counting down.
AGCTTGGTCCCAGTGCGTTCGTAGAACGTGTCGCGATATTGTTCGCGAAGTTTTGCGACCCGCGTCATGTCGATTTCATAGACAGTTGTGACGTGAGCCGAAGTGCGGCGAGACAGGACCATGTGCTCCGCAATCTTCTTGCGCATCACGCTCATCTGCTCGACGCGGTCGCCCATTTGTGGCCTGGGCGGTGCGGGCGCCGGGATTTCTGCCGGCATTGCGGGTTTCGGAGCGGCTGGTGCAGCGGCGGGCGCTTCGGGTTTACGCGCCGGGGCAGCGGCTGGGCCAGACTCGATAAAGCTGAGTATGTCGTTTTTAGTGACGCGGCCACTCAGACCGGTGCCTTCAAGTGTTGAGATATCGACGCCGTGTTCCTGGGCGATCTTGCGGACGAGGGGGCTCGATTTTGTGCGACGCAATTCTTCCGCAGTCGGTGCCTCAGATTTAGCTGGAGCCGGAGGCGGTGCCGGAGCTAGAGGCGGAGGCGTTGCCGGAGCCGGAGGTGGCGGAGCCGGTTTGGTTTCCACTGGCGGTGGGGGAGTCGGTTTGGCCTCGACCGGAGGTGGAGGTGGTGCTGGGGCCGCAGGAGGCTCGACTGGTGCGGCCTTTTCAGTCACGGGTTTGACGGATGAATTACCGTCAAGTACCGCGACCACTGTATTCACCTCAACGGTATCGCCTTCGTTGAAGCGAATCTCCGTCAAAGTTCCCGCAGCGGGCGACGGGATCTCGGCATCGACCTTGTCGGTCGAAATCTCAAACAGCGGTTCGTCGCGTTCGACACGCTCGCCAACCTTCTTCAGCCACTTCGTAATTGTCCCTTCCGCAATGGACTCGCCCATCTGCGGCATTACCACTTCAGTACTCATCTCGTCTCCGTCTCATCCACGTAACTGTTCTGTGTCATCTGCGTAATGCGTGAAAATCTGTGGCTCAGTAAGCAGCAAGCTTGCGCGCCGCATCGACCACGTCTTTCGTCTGCGGCAAGTAATAATCCTCGAGTGGCGGTGAATACGGCACCGGTGTATCGAGCGATGCGACTCGGACCACCGGCGCATCCAGCCATTCAAATGCCTCTTCCGCAATTGTCGCCGCAATCTCGCCGCCAATCCCGCCGGTGCGCGACGCTTCGTGCAACACCATCGCCTTATTGGTTTTTTTGACGCTCGCCAGAATCGCGGCTTTATCGAGTGGCGCCAGCGTCCGCAGGTCGATCACTTCAATGTCGAGACCTTCGCGTTCCAGTTCCTCAGCAGCGTCGAGAGCGGTTAGGACCATCGCACCAAACGTGATGATCGATAAATCGCGTCCCGCACGCACGACTCGAGCTTTTCCAATCTCAACGATGTAGTCGTCTGACGGAAGCTCTTCACGCAAACGCGGCAAGCGATAAAGCTTTTTGTGCTCGAAATAGAGCACCGGATCCGGATCGCGAATCGCCGCTTTGATCAGACCTTTGGCATCGTACGCTGTCGAAGGTTCGACAATCTTCAGTCCTGCCGTGTTGAGAAAAAACGATTCCGCGTTCAGTGAATGAAACGGACCCGAACGCACGCCAGAACCGCATGGGCCACGAAACACCGCAGCAACGCCTGCGCCCCAACGATAGCGACACTTTGCCGCATAGTTCGTTAACAGATCGAAACCTGCGGAAATGAAGTCGATAAACTGAAACTCCGCCACCGGACGCATGCCCATCAACGCCGCGCCACACGCCGCGCCGACGATCGCGCCTTCCGAAATAGGCGTATCAATCACACGCTCTTTGCCAAACTCGTCGATCAAACCGTCCGTGACTTTGAAGGCGCCGCCATAAACACCGACGTCTTCGCCAATCACAAACACCGTCGGATCGCGTTCCATCTCTTCCCAGATTCCCTGGCGGATCGCTTCGACCATCGTGGCCTGTCCGCCACGTTCCGGCCTTGCTGACTTATGTTCTTTCTTGACCGTCGTTGACATCGATTTACCTACGACTCCAGTACCTTCGGTCGAAACGCCGGCGGCACAATGTTGTTATCGAAAACGTTGTAAGCAGCTTGCTCGGCGTCGGGCATCGGCGACGACTCAGCCCACGCGCAGTCTTCGTCGATCTCGCGCGTCACGTCCGCCGTAATCGCATCGAGTTGTTGTTGGGTGACGCCGGTTTGGAGCAAATATTTTTCAAACCGATCGACCGGATCGTTGTTCTTCTCCCACCACTCGATTTCACCAGGCGCGACGTAACGTTGATCGTCGTGTTCAGCGTGGCCCTTGCGTCGATATGTCTTCGCTTCGATCAGTACGGCGCCGTTACCGCGACGAGCATAGTCGGCCGCCAACTTCATGACTTCGTAACACGCGATCACGTCGTTTCCATCGACGATGTACGCCGGTATCCCGTAACCGGCAGCCTTCTCCGCCAGGTCCTTCACCGCAGTTTGCAAACTCGTCGGCGTCGAATAGGCGTATTGATTGTGCTCGGCAACAATGATCAGTGGCAGCTTTTGTACGGCCGCGAAATTCAAACCTTCATGAAACGCGCCCGTGCTCATGCCTCCGTCTCCGATGTAAGCAACACCAACAAACTTTTTGTTGTGAAAGCGAGCGCCGAGCAGGATGCCCGTCATCACCGGAATCATGTCGCCGAGATGAGAGATTGGACCAATGAAGCCCTTCTCCAGGTCGCCGAAGTGAATGTTGAGATCTCTCCCACCGGACGGTCCCCACGCCTTCGCCATGTACTGCGCAAAAATGTCACGCGGCTTGATGCCTTTGACGAGTACAGCGCCGAGATCGCGAATCAGGGGCGTGATGAAATCGTGCGGTTGCAGAGCGTAAGCCGTACCAACAGCCGTTGCTTCCTGGCCCAACGAGCGAAACACACCGCCGACAACTTTCGTTTGGCGATACAGATTCACTAACCGTTCTTCAACCAGACGCGTTAGCTTCAGATATCGATAGATTTCGAGCAGTTGTTCCGGTTTGAGTGTGGTTTCCGTCGTGCACGTGAGCGGCTCGCCGTTCGTCGATTTGCGTGGCCCATATTTTGTGCTGATACGCATTTGGAAACGAGGACGTGGGAGTCGTCTTCGTCGCCGCTTGTCGCGCGTTGAATCGTGACGTTCGGGTTTGTTTGACTCCATACTTAAATATGCACTGCGAGATCGTGAACACCTTCGGCAGCTTCCATCACCGCTTCTGAGACCGTCGGATGAGCATGCATCGTGCGGCCCAGTTCATCGGCGGTTGACTCGAGTTGCATCGCGACACATGCTTCGGCAATCAATTCAGTGGCATGTGGACCAATGATGTGCACGCCGAGAATCTCGTCGTACTTCTTCTCGCTGACAATTTTTACAAAACCTTCTTCTTCGCCCAGGATGCGCGCTTTGCCGGACGCTGAAAACGGGAAACGCCCGACTTTCACGTCGTATCCCTGCTCTTTCGCTTTCGCTTCCGTTAGTCCCACGGATCCGATCTCCGGATCGCAGTAAGTGCAGTTTGGCACGAGACGCAAATTGATCGGACGCACGTCCTTCTGCCCCGCCAGATGTTCGACCGCAACGATCCCTTCCTTCGACGCAAGGTGGGCCAGCAAAGGCGTCGGCACAACGTCGCCGATCGCGTAAATACCTTTCTCCGCCGTCTGCTGATACTCGTCGACGTTAATAAAACCCTTTTCGACTTTGATCTTCGTTCCTTCGAGACCGAGTCCCTGCGTGTAAGGCATGCGTCCGACCGCAACCAACAACATTTCGGCTTCGAGGGTCACATCTTCACCTTTGCCGTTTTTGCCGCTGACTTTAACGCCGTTGGCAGTTTTCTCCATCTTCTCGAGCTTTGTATCTACCAACGACTTGATGCCGCGTTTACGAAAACTGCGTTCGAGTTCCTTAGAAACCTCCTCGTCTTCCAACGGCACCAAACGCGGCAACAATTCAACGAGCGTCGTGTCTGCGCCAAAACGCGAGTAAACGGACGCGAACTCAACTCCCACAGCGCCTGAACCCATCACGATCAAGGACTTCGGAACATCTTGTAATTCCAAAATGTGATCGCTGTTCACGACCGTTTTACCGTCAGTGTCGAATCCGGGAATAGGTCGCACCACCGAACCCGTAGCAATGATGATGTTCTTCGTTTGGAGTGTCTGCTTCTTTCCCTCCGCGTCAGTGACTTCGACGCGCCCTGGCAGCGCGAGCTTTCCGGTCCCTTTGAACACTGTCACCTTGTTTTTCTTCATCAGATACTCGATGCCTTTCGAGTTCTTCAGCACGACCTTGTCTTTGCGTTTCTGAACGTCGGCAAAGGCGAGCTGAATGCCTGAGGCTTGGACGCCGAAATCTGCGGCGTGCTGCATCTGCTCGAAGACGTGGGCCGACATCAGCATCTGTTTGGTCGGAATGCACCCGCGCAGCGTGCAAGTGCCGCCTAGACGGGTATCCTTTTCAACGATCGCAGCCTTAAGGCCCAACTGACCGGCTCGAATTGCTGCTACATATCCACCTGGGCCGCTGCCAATAATCGTTACGTCAAACTGTTCGTTTGCCAATTTATTAGGAATCCCCTCTTAGACCAGTGATAAGTGTTGAAAGACCGGGCATTATAATCATTCGACAGCCCCTAACCAAAACCAGTGAATTGAGGACCAGAAGATGAAACATTCTCAAGGCTTTTTAGATCTCGTGAACGACGCAAAGAGCCGCATTCGTGAGGTAACAGTTGCTCAAACTCAGCAGCGAATGCGTGAAAACGACGATGTGAAGTTAATCGACGTTCGCGAAGATAACGAATGGGACAAAGCACATGCGGCGGGCGCAATTCATCTCGGCAAAGGCATCATCGAACGCGACATCGAAGCCACCGTCCCGGACAAAAACACTGAACTGATTCTCTATTGCGGTGGTGGTTATCGTTCAGCGTTGGCCGCCGACACGCTTCAGCGAATGGGCTATATGAACGTGTTTTCTATGGCCGGCGGCTGGAAAGCGTGGGAAGCGTCCGGTGGAAAGATAGAAGAATAAAAAGGGCGTGCTGCCCAAACAGCACGCCCAAAGAAGCCGCTCGGTATCCTTTTAGAACTCGAAGCGAGCCGCGAACTGCACCTGTCTCTCACGGAACAACGTGCTGTCAGCACCCGTCACGTTGAAGAACGGATTGGTGCCTGCGCCGTTGAAAGTCATCGTGGTACCAGATTGGTTGTACAAGGTGCTGTTGACGAACGTGACCTGAGTGCGGTTGAAGACGTTGAAGCCTTCCGCCAGCAATTCGAGTTTCACGCTCTCAGTCAAACTGAAGCGACGTGAAAGTCTCGCGTCAACATACCAAATGTTCGGCTGCTTGAAGAAGTTGCGCGGGAACAGTGCAAACCTTGTCGAACCGCCCGAACCATTGATACCGCCACCCGGTGTGTTGTTGTTAGCGAATCCGAACGAAGTCGGCGTGATGTTACCGCTGATGGTGCCGGTAACCCGCTGTCCAGAAAACGCATTCAGGATTGGCGCGAAGGTCCAGCCATTGAAAATGGCTTTCGCAGCGCCGTCCGAGAATGGATTCGGGCTGTAAACAACGCTCGCCACAAACTTCTGTCTGCGATCAAAGTTCGACAGTGCTGATTCATTAGGCTGATCGAACGCATTGAACGGCAGGTTGTTTGAAGTAAACGTCACCGAGCTCTGACCGTTGTCAGAGGCACGCGACAATGTGTAGTTAGTCTGGAATTGAAGGCCGCGCGTCAAACGACGGTTAGCTTGCAATACCAGTGCGTGGTACTTCGAATACACGTCGCTGCGAATCTCCGTGAGCTGCGCGAAGCGCGTGTCGGGTCGTGAGCCTGTAAATATCGGCGTCACATACGTCTGACCGTTAGCAGGTCCGCCAACGACGTTGAGCGTAACCAATCGCGTCGGACGCGGCAGGTTAGTATCAACGAAGTTTGGCAAGGAATTGCCGAAGCTGCCGATGTATGAGGCGGACACTACTGTGTTTCTCGCGATCTCCCGTTCGAAGATGAAGTCCCACTGATGAATCTGCGGGAGCTGGAAGTCATCGTCGAAGAACTGCACCGCGCCAACCGGCGGATTCGAGGCTGGTAGCAAGTTGGGATAGATCGGCATGAACGGGCAGTCGTCTGCGCCGAGTGCCGGAGTCGCGCCCGTGCAGGCAACCGGCAAGTTGTTAGCGCTCGTGGTGAACTGGCGCTGTCCTTGATCGATGCCCACGCCGGTGTTGACCAGTGCGTTGTAGATGGTCGAGTTGATCACGCGACCGTAGTAAATGCCCCAGCCGCCGCGGAGACTGGTTTTGCCGTCGCCCGTAAGGTCGTAAGCAAACCCGACGCGCGGGCCGAAGTTATTCGTGTCGCTGACTCTGTTCGCGGTTTGCGGAAGCAGTGGATTGACGTTCACGGGATCCGGATTCCGCTGGTACTCATAGCGCAGTCCGAGGTTCAACGTGAACCGCGGAGTCACGCGCCAGTCGTCCTGAACGAAGTAGTTGAGATCCTGCGTCTTCATCGTCAAACCGAGCACGCCGAAACC
>DASZDV010000722.1:0-5047 GCA_035941575.1 Pyrinomonadaceae bacterium | reverse complement strand
AACTTTCCATCATCATCGTAAACTGGAACGGCGGCGGTCTGTTGAAACGGTGCGTGGAGACGATTGTCAGTTCGGAACCGCGCGTCACTTATGAAGTCGTAATCATAGACAATGCTTCCGAAGACGACAGTCTCGAACAGTTGAATCAGAGCGAGACAGCGGCATTCTTAAACTCCAACCAACAACTCAGGATTTTTAAGAACTCTGAAAACCGGGGCTTCGGCGCGGCGAATAACCAGGCCTTTGGTCTGACTGACTCGCCGTTTGTCTTGCTCCTCAATCTCGACACGGAAGTACACCCGGGAACGATCGACACGTTGATGCGCACGATCGTTTCAGACCCCAAGATCGGTGGGTGTGGGCCAAAGATCCTGAACGGTGACGGTTCTCTACAAATCAGCGCCTTCTTCAATCCGCCGCGCGTTTGGCACACGTTTCTTTCGCAGTTGAAACTGTATTACCTGCTTCCCCCGCGAGTTCGTGGCGAGCTGTTGTTGGGCCAACACTGGCCTCACGATCGACAACGCTCGGTGCCGATGCTCAGTGGAGCGGCAATGCTCGCGCGCCGGCAAATGATTGAGAAAGTTGGCGGCTTCGACGAACGTTTTCACATGTACGCCGAAGATAACGAGTGGTGTTGCCGAATTACGAGATCGGATTGGAAACTGGTTTTCGTGCCTGACGCAGTGGTGCTGCATCACGGCGGGCAGAGTTCTATGAAGCGTTGGACGTCAGATGAGAAGTTGCGCGTAAAGCTGGAGGCGGGTTTCAACTTTGAGAATCGCGTGCTGCCACGCTGGCGCCTCGCAGCCAACCAACTCGCCAACTATATCGTTGTTTCAGCGCAGATCGCGGCGAGGCAAGTGCGGGGGATACAAATCCCGGAGCCTTTTTATGTGGTCAAGGAAACGCACCGTGAACACCTGATGCGCTCCCTCCGCAACCACCTCGAGCGTGATTAACCCACGCAACGGCTTTGCCTCCCGATGTGAGGCGAGGCTATGCCTCGCCGTCCCTCAGGAAAGAAGGATGGGGCTGTGCCCCTCGTCCGGGCTTCGCCCAATACTCTTGGGCCAAAGGCCATACGAGGGGCACAGCCCATTTCTTTTTCTTCGATTACGGCGAGGCACAGCCTCGCCTCACATCGAGCGGCGAAGCCGCTGCGGAGAACGCCTCACATGGCGCGGCAGAGCCGAGGAACAAGGAGACAGCCTACGGTTTGGCGGTGGAGTTGTAGTCCTCGAGTAGCTTTTGCGCCTTGATGCTCGGACTAATCAACGCCAACTTCTGCGACCAGTCGTAACCGCTGAACACGCCTACGACTTCCGCCTTGGAGTTGTAAACCGGACTACCAGAGAAACCATCGCGACTGTCGATCTTCACCGACCAGTATTCCTGGTTACCGAGCATGTAGTTTCCGTAAAAGCTGCCGTGAGTCACCACTTTGTCACCATGAGGCCTGGCGATCAAAAACAGCTTGTCGTCTTTCTCAGGCGCGGTTTGAAACGTCGGAGCCTTGGCAATCTTGGAGTTGCGACACATCTCGAGAAGAGCGAGGTCCGCTTCCTTGTCCACTTTGATCACTTTAGCGCGACAGCCATCGACGAAGACCTTAACACTGAGCTCGTCTGAGGGACGGAAACCAAGCATTACTTTCTTTGTAGTGCTGAGATTTCCCGAGATCACATGATATGCGGTCATCACCAGTCCGTTTCCTACAAGGAAACCGGTGGCATAACCGTTTGGTCCAACGTCAAAGAGAACAGAGATCGCGTGTTCCAGTGGATTCTGATCTTTTTTCGAAAACTCCAACTCCAGTGACAGGGTATAGCGTTCTTGTTGCTTCAGCAGCCTGGTCGAGCTTTTGTCAGCTACGCACACAGGAGCGACCAACATAATGACGAGTGCTGCTATACCAGTAAGGCTGCAAAGCTTACTCTTCATCGTGACCTCCGGGGTGTTCTTGGGGCCTGTGAATATTTCTAGTGGATACGAAGTCCGGAGCATTTTAGGGCCGAGTCCCCGGATTAGCAATGATTTTGTGGTGTCGGAAGTGTGCGCTTTAGTTCTTTGAGCCGTGGCTACCGGCGGTCGCGCTGCGCTGCTGAGGTTCGTTTAGTCGTGTGTAGTCGGGATGGAGATAGACCAAGCGGCCACCAACAATCGTTGCGACTGCGGCGCCGCGCATTGTGCGTCCGTGAAAGGGCGTGTTGCGACTCTTTGACTTCGAACGATTAACGTCGAATACCCATTCTAATTGGGGATCGAGAATCGTAATGTCCGCATGCGCACCGTTCGTCAGCGAACCCCGTTCAGCAAGGCCGAAGATGCGCGACGGATTGGTCGAGCACATCTCTACGACGCGTTCCAGATCGATTAGACCCTCGTGCACGAGGTCGAACGCGAGACCGATGGCCGTTTCCAGACCGGTAACGCCGAAGGGCGCCTGGTCAAACTCAAGTCCTTTTTCGTCCTGATGATGCGGCGCGTGATCCGTTGCTATGGCGTCGATCGTGCCGTCTTTCATCGCTGCAAGTATTGCGTCAAGGTGTTCGCGGCTGCGTAGCGGCGGACTCATCTTGGTGTTTGTGTCGTACTCGGCAACCGCCTCGTCCGTGAGCGTCCAGTGATGCGGCGTGACTTCGCAGGTTACAGGCAAACCGTCGTTCTTCGCGCGTCGCACGGCCTCGAGCGCTCCTCGAGTTGAAACATGCGCGATGTGAACTTTCGCCCCAGTGAGTTTCGCGAGCACACAATCGCGAACCGCGTCCACTTCTTCCGCAGCCGCAGGCATGCCACGCAAACCGAGAATCAACGACCAGCGGCCCTCATGCATTACGCCGCCCGCACTCAACGATGGGTCCTGACAATGATCCACGACCGTGAGATCGAACCCGCGCGCGTACTCCATCGCCCGGCGCATCATCTCGGAAGTCGGAACGGGCCGGCCATCATCGGAAACAGCCACAATGCCCGCGTTCTTCATTTCGCCCATCTCGGCGAGTTCCTGGCCTCTGCTGCCTTTGGTGACTGCGCCGATTGGAAAAACGTTTGCGAGTTTCGCAGACTGCGCTTGTTCGATGATGAAGCGCGTGACTGCCGGATTGTCGTTGATCGGATCCGTGTTGGGCATTGCACAGACGCTGGTCCAACCACCGGCAACTGCCGCCGCCGCGCCGGTTGCGACTGTCTCCTTGTACTCCTGTCCCGGTTCGCGCAGATGCGTGTGAAGGTCAATGAATCCCGGTGCAACGATCAAACCGGTAGCGTCGAGAACGTGTGCGTCTTCCGGAGCGGCTTCGCCGCGATCGAGCAAATCAATAACGCGGCCGTTTTCAATCAGAAGATCCCGCCCGGCGTTGACCTGTTGCGCCGGATCGATCACGTAGCCGTTGCTGATCAGTAGCTTCATGCCTGGCCCACCTTGCGTTCTCGCTTCTGTTTCTTCACTGGCGTGTTCTTTTCCTCGTTGCCCGACTGGCTGGCAGGTGAAGTCGGAGCGCCTGCGAGCAAGTACAACACCGCCATGCGCACGGCCACTCCGTTTGTCACCTGGTCCAAAATCAACGACCGGCTTCCGTCGGCGATTTCCGAAGAGATCTCGACGCCGCGGTTCATTGGTCCAGGATGCATGACTATCGCGTCAGGCGCTGCACGTTCGAGATGACGTGGTTGCAGTCCGTAATGCACAGCGTATTCGCGCATCGACGGAAAGAACGCGGCGTCTTGTCGTTCGCGTTGAATACGGAGGATCATCACTACGTCTGCGCCGTCGATTGCGTCTTCGAAATGTCGTTCGATAGTGAGGCCGTTTTCGACGATTGTGCCGAACTCTTCGGGGACGAGCGTGCCTGGTCCGCCGACACTGACGTTCGCGCCGAGTTTTGTGAGCAGGTAGATGTTCGAACGCGCGACGCGAGAGTGCAGGATGTCGCCGATGATCGCGACCTTCAATCCGTTGATGCGGCCTTTGTACTCGCGAATCGTTAAGGCGTCGAGTAGAGCCTGCGTTGGATGTTCGTGCGAACCGTCGCCGGCGTTGACGATTGGCGCGTTGCACATGCGAGCGAGGTGTTGTGGCGCACCGGCCATCGAATGGCGAATGACGATGCAATCGGGCGCCATCGCTTCGAGGTTTCTGGCAGTGTCGAGCAACGTTTCGCCTTTGGTGACGCTGGAAGTTGAAACGCTGACGTTAATGGCGTCTGCCGAGAGTCGTTTCGCGGCGATCTCGAAGGAAGTGCGGGTTCGAGTTGACGATTCGAAAAAGAGATTGATTACGGTGCGGCCGCGGAGTGCGGGAACCTTTTTGATTTCGCGTTTCGAAACGTCGCGAAAAGTCTCAGCGGTATCTAGCAGGTGAGTAATCTCCCCCGCATCAAGCTCCCGAATGCCTAACAAGTGGCGGCGATTAAAAGTTGTCTGCATCATAGCCCATAAAAAAAGCGGCCATTGGCCGCTTCCGTTCAAGCCGTCTCTGACGGCCGTTCCACAATTACCACGCCTTCTTCCTCGTCAAATTCCTGGAGCATCACTTTGATAATCTCGCTCTTCTTTGTCGGCACCAGCTTGCCAATGTAATCCGCCTGGATCGGCAGTTCGCGATGTTCCTTGCCGCGATCGATCAGCACGGCGAGTTGCACGCGGCGCGGGCGGCCAAAGTCGATGAGTTGGTCGAGCGCTGCGCGAATCGTACGACCGGTATAAAGCACATCGTCGATCAGAACGATGTTACGGTTTTCGATGTCGCCGGGAAGATCTGTGCGATTGACAACTGGCTTGGCGCCGACTGTCGATAGATCGTCGCGATAGAGAGTGATGTCGAGTACTCCGACAGGCGGTCGATAGCCTTCGAGGTCGGCAATTTTCTGCGCCATGCGTTCAGCGAGAGGCACGCCGCGACGTCTGATTCCGACAAGAAACAGGTCACCCGCGCCGTGATTTTCTTCGACGACTTCTGACGACCGGCGCGCCAATGCCCGATTGATGCGCGGGCCATCCATGATGCGGGCTTTCTCGACAAAATCCATGTGCGCGGATACTAGCA
>DASZDV010000721.1:0-13152 GCA_035941575.1 Pyrinomonadaceae bacterium | reverse complement strand
GTCAGTTTGTTCAGGTAGTCGCTGGCATAAACAACAGCCGTGGTACCTACGCAGTGCGACCGTACCAAAGACCCACTTGTTGTTTTATCCATGTCTTTTCAATCAGAAGAAGGTCAGGACGAGGTATCGCGGATGTATTTCGTCATGCGCAAACTGGTACCTTCGTCGACCCGTTCGAACTCGACTTCATCCATCAGCGTGCGAATGAGTTTAAGGCCCCATCCGCGTCGTTCTTCTGCCGCTTCGTTTGTTTCTGGGCGGCTGCTCGCACCATTAAGATTGGTCGGTACGACGCCGCGACTCGAAATAGTGACGACTAATCTATCACTTTCGACGCGAAAACGTTGATATATTTTTCGGTCTGGGCTGAAACTGTGCTCGAAGGCATTGATGCATGCCTCCACAACCGCCGTCTTGATCTGGTTGATCGCTTCGGGCCTGAAGGTCAACCGCTTGGCAATCTGCTCGGCCGTGTTCGCTGCGATCAGTTCGTTGTCCTCCCCCATCGGCACAACCATGAGGAACTCGTTCGCTTCGCCGGAATGTACAACAGGATTAACAGGTGTTTCACTGATTCTTGACGCCAACAGCTCCAGTTGTTGCCTGCTGGACGCAAACGCTTTGCGGCGCCTCAAGAGGCTGCCGGCCTCGTCGGCGAAACCTTCATTTGCGATCAACCAGACTTGAAACCGGCTAAAACTCAGGCTGGCTGCCAAGCTCTCGAGGCGTTCACACCAGACGCGCGCCTCTTCAAGGTCCACTTCGAGTTTCGACTCGATGTCTGCAATCAGCCAGACGACCTCTTGCGCGTCCGAGTAAGTTCCCTCTTCAAACGTATGCGCAACAAGACATCGCTCGTCTTCACAAACCTGCCGCATGTCGCTGTTGAAAGCGGCACAACTCGCGAGATGCACCGTTTGCGGAAGTTTGAAAAGCTCGGTCTCAGCGTCGAGGTCCGAATTCACTCGATCAGGTTCCAGACCTTTGTACTTCCGGCTGAAGGCCGTGTAATCAAAAAGCACTGAGGGTACACGTTGGCAATTGAACGCCGGCACGAGTTCGCGCAGACTCACTCGCGCACTCTGTTTGTAATGACGGGCCATCGTGTGCGGCGCGCGTTTGAGCGCGTCTGCAAGCGCATCGGCGACGACCAGCGCGCGCGGCTCACCCAACACATCGAGCCGGTAACGGATCTTCAGATAGTCTTTCCACGCTTGTGGTCCAGTCGCGGCTTCGACAGTGGTGCCGTCCCAGTTCACAAACTCCTGCACGTGCAGTCGATGTAACACCTCTTCGAGTTCGCGAGTGCTCATATGCAAACGCTTGCGCCAAACTTCGAACGAAGAGATTTGGTCCTCGCCTGCGGCAGCTTCCCATAAGAGACGAATCAACAGGTGACGTGTCTCGAGTCGGGGCGAGATCTCTTCAAGCAGGTCGGCAAAGTGACGATGTAAATGACCGCCGAACAGTTCATCGACGTAGAGCCGCTCGCAATCGAGATAGGAATTGAGTGCTGCACGTTTCTCGCGTGCCGCCTGAAGAAAGATGTTGATGAAAAACGGGCTGCCGGCAAACTGTTGGACCAGCAAGTCGCGCGCGGCTTCGCTGGTGGTTACCTGTTGTCGTTGCGCCACGTGCTCGACGAGTAGTTTGGCGTCGTTTGCATCAAGCTGTTGCAGTCGCAGCAAATCAAGCAACTCGAAATTGCATTTTGCATCGTGTGCCGCTTCGAGAATCTGTCGTCGCAATCCCGCGAGAACGAAAGTAAAACCACCTCGCGCGAAGACGCGCAACACTTCGGAGCCCAGGACGACCGTGCCGTTGAGGTATTCGGCGAGTTGTGAGCCGTCGAGCATAATTAGTGCCCGGCCGCGTCCTCGCGGTATTCGTTGCGGCGCGCCGAGACAGAAGCGCACGAGCGCCTTGTCGTCGTTGCTGAAACGCAGACGCGTGTAAGACTCGACGAGTTGTTCAATCCATTCGTGGTCCGCTGCGAGCGCGAGTTCGAGTAATTCCTGGAGCGTTAACGTGGCGTGGGAAATAGACGGTTCGTCGCGTCGATAAGCAATGTATTGTTGGAGAAAAGTGTTCAGGAATTCGATCGCTGCGCTCACTGCGGTAGTTTCGTTTCGCGTAAACGCAAAGTAGATCGGAATTACTTCTGTTCGTTGACTGAAGATGCGGTCATACGCCTGGCGGAGCAGTTCGGAGACGCCGGCGGACGGTTCCATGAGCAACAACAGACCGCGTCCGGCATTCGTCGGCTCGGCGTGGGCCATGATCCGTTCGAGTTCTTCGGTGCGCCCAACGAAGTCGGGCGGCGCCACACGGCCGAGGACGCGTCGAAAACTCTCGCTGGAACTGCCCGTGCTCATCGCTACCTGCTGGTGTTCTCCTCGTCACCGTAAAAGACGATGCGATCCTTGCCCATATGCTTCGCCTGGTAAAGCGCGCGATCGGCGGCAGCGATGATGTTTTCCGAAGTGTTGACCATCTTCGAGAACGTCGAGACGCCGATGCTGACGGTGACGCGGCCGAGCGGCTGAGTTTTACCGTGCGGAAAGTGCATTGTGCTGACGCGATGCCGGATGCGATCGGCGATAGCGCCCGCTTCGGCGATTCCTGTTTGCGGTAACAGAATGCAAAACTCCTCGCCGCCGTAACGCGAAGCGACATCCGCTGAGCGGAGTGCGCCTTTCAAACAATGAGCGGTGATTTGCAGCGCGAGATCGCCGGCCTGGTGTCCGTTCTTGTCGTTGTAAGCCTTGAAGTCGTCGATGTCGATCATCAGAAAGCTCATCGGATAGTCGTAGCGCTTCGAGCGGTTCAACTCCTCCATGAGACGCTCTTCGAGATAGCGGCGGTTTGGAAGCGTCGTGAGCGGATCAGTAATCGACATGAGTTGAAACTCAGTCGCGCGTTCCTGCCATTCAGCTCTTTCGAGCGCGAGCGCCACTTGTGGGCCAATGATTTCCAGTAATCCCAGATCGACCTCATCGAATGTGCGTCCACTTATCTTATCCGTCACATTTAAGACTCCGACCTTGCGGCCGCTGATGATGATCGGATAACTGATGAACGAACCTGTTTTGTATCGTCGGTCCAGTGGAGCCGGTTTGCGTCCCTCGCTACGCAGGTCAGTCACCATTAACGCCTGTCCACTGTCGATCACTTTGCCTGACACACCTTGACCCGCGCGAACCGGTCTAACCTTCTCCGGTTCCGTGGCCCATCCGCTGGCTGCTTTCGGCACCAACTCGTTCGAGTCTTCGTCAAATACAAACAGCGAAGCGCGTTCGCATTCAAACAACTCCTTGGAGTTGCTGACGATTGAGTTGTAAGTCTTCGTTGGATCGTCGCAACTGATTCGCTCGAGAAAGTGCTGCAGTGAGTTGGTGATCCGGGAGCGATATTCGAGTTCATTTCGCAGCCGGTGGATTTCCTGTTCGAGATCGGGCTTTGCAGGAGGCGCGGGAGCGGGAGCAGGTTCTGATTGCGTTTTTGTCTTGGCCTTCGAAGAGCCGTTTGACGACGCTGCGTGAAAGCGGTGCGTGGTTCTTTCGATGCGGTCTGCAAGCTCCTCGAGTCGTTGCGCGTCCGTAAAGATCACATTTGAGAACGCTTCATCCGAAGAGAGGTCTTGCAAATCTCCGGTGCGAAAGCGCTCGACGAGCTGTTGGTAGTCGGAGCTTTTCGTGAAGGCACGGCCGCCGATTACGGCCAGCTTTTTCTTTGTGCCGAGCTCTACGGGTCTCGCGAAACATTGCAGGCCCGCGTGACACTTGTACTCGATAGTGCTGTGCGACTTTGTGGCTTCAGCGTGAGCAGAGCCGCAGTATGGATCACAGAGTTTTACGTGGTCGGGCGAAGACTGGAACGCATTACAGATTGAATTGTTGTTGGAAACTACGACAGCGGGCGGCTGATATCCATCGACGAGCAGCAATGCAAGACTCGAGGCTTCCGCGAGTCCGTCCTGCACCTCCGGCCACGCGGGAGGGGCATCTTCGCGGTGTTCTTGAGTATTTGGGGCAATGGGGGACTTCTTAACCATCTACCTCTGGGCAATTCAAGTTCAAGTGTGTGGCCTGCAAAGACTTAGCCTTCGGCCACGGAGAACTGAGCTACCATCATCCGCACACGAGGAGTTCACCCTAGTCGTAAACATTCAATAGCAAGGGGATTTCAACGGCTGCGACGGGATCAAGAGCCATTGTACGGGCGAAATACGGATTTACGCTCTGCGATCTTCAAGACCCGGGGCGGCGCCGGGAGGAACTTCCTCGATGTGGGGCATCGCCGGGCTGATCCGTATGCAGGCGGCATAGTGCGCAGGCTTGATCTCAACCAGTTGCGGAACCACTTCCTTGCAAACATCAATCGCGTACGGACACCGTGTGTGAAAGGGACATCCCGACGGCGGATTTATCGGCGAAGGGACGTCGCCTTCGAGCACGATACGTTGTCGCGTCGCTTCGACCTCCGGATCAGGTACAGGCACCGCTGAAATGAGGGCCTTCGTGTACGGCATCAACGGCTCGTAATAGACGGTGCGCGCTTCGGCCACTTCTACCAACTTGCCGAGATACATCACGGCCACTCGATCCGAAACGTGTCTGATCGCCCGGAGATCGTGTGAGATGAAAAGATAGGTGAGGTTCTTCTCGCGCCGCAACTTCTCGAGCAAGTTCATAATTTGCGCTTGAATGGAAACGTCAAGCGCCGAGATCGGTTCGTCAGCGACGATGAAATCAGGATCGACAGCTAACGCGCGAGCGATGCCGATGCGTTGTCGTTGTCCGCCGGAAAACTCGTGCGGATAGCGCTTGATGAAACGCTTGCTGAGACCGACAGTTTCGAGAAGTTCCTGCACGCGCTGCTCGACTTCCCTTCCTCGTGCGAGTCGAAACGTCTCCAACGGTTCGCCGACAATCTGGCCCACGGTCATTCGTGGATTCAATGAGGCATACGGATCCTGAAAGATGATTTGCAAGTGGCGGCGGTGTTCGCGCAGTTGCCGGCTAGACAGATGGGCCAGGTCGCTGTTGCGATAGATGACTTGTCCGCTGGTCGGTTCAGTTAGTCTTAGGATCGCGCGGCCGAGTGTTGATTTACCACAACCAGACTCACCGACGAGGCCGAGAGTCTCTCCCTCGTAAATGTCGAGCGACACTCCGTCAACGGCTTTGACCACCCGGCCGCGACCGAGATTGAAGTGGACTTTGAGATCTCGAATTGAAAGAAGAGTTTCAGCCACGGTTTCCCCCGGTTAATTCGGTTGATTCGGCATAAACTTCCGGCGCGAAATGGCAGAGCGAATGGTGATCGGGTGTCAGTTCGACGAACGGCGGAAACTCCCGCCGGCAGATCTCCTGAACGCGATCGCAACGTGGCGCAAACGGACAACCGGGTTGCAAATGGGCCACGTCGGGTGGCAGTCCGGGAATCTGGTAAAGCTTGCCTTGCTCTGCGGTCGGATCCGGCACGGATCGCAGCAAGCCTTTCGTATACGGATTGCCCGGAAGCGCAAACAGCTCCCTGGTCTTTGCCTGTTCAAAAATCTTGCCCGCATACATCACAACGACGTGATCCGTCATGCCAGCCACGACGCCAAGGTCATGAGTGATCAGGATGACACTCGTGCCAGTTTCCTGTTTTAGTTTCTTGATGAGCTCGAGAATCTGCGCCTGGATCGTGACGTCCAGCGCGGTCGTCGGTTCATCGGCGATCAGCAGCTCAGGTTCGCAGGACAACGCCATCGCGATCATTACGCGCTGCCGCATACCGCCGGAAAATTCGTGTGGATAACTCCCGGCGCGCGAGCGTGCGTCGGGGATACCAACGGTTTCGAGCATCCGAACTGCGTGCTCGTAAGCCTGCGCCTTTGTGTGGCCTAGGTGCAGTTGCGTCATCTCCATCAGTTGCTTCGAGACCCTCATGAAGGGATTGAGTGAGGTCATCGGATCCTGAAAGATCATGGCGATGCGGCGTCCTCTGATCTTTCGCACGGCGTCGGAAGGCAGCAGAAGAATGTCCTGGCCTTTGAAGATCACTTCGCCGGAAACGATCTTTCCTGGTGGATCCGGAACCAACCGTATGATCGACAGGTTCGTGACAGACTTTCCCGAGCCTGACTCACCGACGATGCCCAGGGTTTCGCCGCGTTGAAGTTGAAAGGAGATGCCGTCCACAGCCTTGACGAGGCCGTCGTCAGTTTCGAAGTAGGTGCGAAGATCTTTGACCTCGAGCAGCGGTCCGTCAGTCATAGGTCCTATAAGTCCTATAGGTCCAGTCGGACCTATACTGTCCTCATCTGGGGATCGAGCGCGTCTCTCAGACCGTCGCCCAGAAAGTTAAGCGAGAAAAGCGTCAACGCCATCGTCACGCCCGGAAAGATCAACTGCCACGGAAAGATCGCGATGTTCTGAACGCCGTCTGCCGCAAGGCTGCCCCACGACGCCAGCGGCGCCTGCACGCCAAGACCAAGAAACGAGAGAAACGCTTCCGTCAACATGATCTGCGGAATCGTTAACGTCGCGTAAACGATTACGGGTCCCAAAGTGTTTGGCACCAGGTGTCGAAAGATGATTCGCGGCGCCGACACGCCCGTCGCACGCGCCGCCAGCACGAATTCCTGGTTCTTCAGCGACAATACCTGACCGCGAACGATGCGCGCCATCGTTAGCCACGACACTGAACCAAGCGCAATGAATAACAATGTCAACTGCCCTCGCGGCGTCTGGCTGCGAAACATCGAAAGCAGAACGATGATGAGGATCACGTACGGTAACGAGTAGAGCACGTCGACTATTCGCATCATCACGTCGTCAATGCGGCCGCCAACATAACCGGCGATCGCGCCGTAACTGATGCCGATCAGCAGTGACACCAGCGTCGCGATGATGCCGACGAACAACGAGATCTGTCCGCCTTGAAGCACACGCGCAAGCTGATCGCGTCCAGCGTTATCGGTGCCCATCGGGTGCTTCCATGAAAACTCGCCGTCGGGTCCAGTGAACGGCGGAAACGACCTTATCAACTTAACGTCATTGGTAGGAATGTAATCGGGAGTAAAACCGAAGCCGCGCTTGATAATTGTTGGACCCGCGATCGAAGCGGCGGTAATCAGCACGACGACTATCAGTCCAAAAACCGCGAGTTTGTTTTTTAACAAGCGACGCCATGCGTCTCGCCACAAAGATGTGCCGCGAACGAACTCGCCCGCTTCTTCCGGCCGCACGTCGGCTTCCGCAACCGCCATCTCCGGACTGATCTTGTGCTCAGGTTCCATTCGTCAGTGATATCTCACGCGCGGATCTAGATAGGCGTACGCAATGTCAACCAGCATGTTCATGAACAACAGAGTGATCGAGATGAATGCGACAATACCGATGATCAGCGGCTCGTCTCGATTTAACGATGCCTGTATGAAGTAGTTTCCTAAGCCAGGCAGCGCGAAGATTCGTTCGACCACAACTGTTCCCGTCAACAAAAACGCTAACGCCGGACCTGTGTACGACACCACCGGCATCAGCCCACCGCGCAATCCGTGTTTGATCAGTACGTCCTTCTCGCTTAAGCCTTTCGCGCGTGCCGTGCGAATGTAATCCGAGCGCAGCACTTCCAACATGCCCGCACGCGTCAGCCGTGCAATGTAGGCCATGTAAAGCGCCGACAGAGTCAACACGGGAAGAATCAGGTTTTTACTGGGAAAGCCGCCCCAGCGAGATGGTGGCAGCCAGTAGAGACTCAGCGAAAAGACCAGGACCAGGATTGGACCAAGCACGAAGTTTGGTACTGAGATCCCGAGCATTGCGAGGGCCATCGAGCTGTAATCCCAGCGAGAGTTCTGTTTCAGCGCGGCAATAGAACCAACAGTGATGCCGACGACCAATGCGAGCAGGTAAGCCAGAATGCCGACAGCCGCAGACACGGGCAGCGAACGCCAGATGATCGTATTAACTGACTGACCTTCAAATCTCAGCGAAGTGCCGAAGTCGAAGCCCAACACAATGTTCGCCATCGTCTTCGCATACTGCTGGTACCAGGGCTTGTCGAGGCCGTACTTTTCTCGAATGTTCTTTTCGATTGCAGCCGGCAGTCTCTTTTCGCCGGAGTAGAAGTTGCCGGGGGCAAGTTTGATTAGGCCCCATGTGATCGTAATCACAACGAGGATCGTGGGAATCGTAATCAGGAGACGTCTGATTATGAACCGAAGCATCTGCGAAGTATCTTTTAATCAGCCAAACTGGGCGTGCCCGAGTCCCACTTGGCCGGATCGCGCTCTATGTAGACAAACTTCCAGGCAAATAACGACGCCGGATTCGGATACATGCCCTTGACGTATGGCTTCTTGACCCAATTCGCGGAAGCAGTGTGGATGGGAATAACAGGTTGATATTGCAGCATGTACGCTTCGGCTTGGGCCAGTATTTCATAACGCTTGGCGGGATCGAGTGAGCGGTTAGCCTCATCGACCAGTGCTACGTACTTCGGATCCTCCCAACCAGTGCCGTTCTCGCCGCCCGTGTAGAACAGACTCAGAAAAGTGAAGGGATCCAGGTAGTCCATTCCCCACGAGCCACGCGCGAACCCGGTATAGTCATTCTTGGCCCGCGTCGTCAAAAACGTTTTCCAGTCCATGTTTCGCAGCGTGATAGTAATGCCGAGATTCTGTCGCCACTGCGCCTGCATCCACTCCGCCATGTTCTTTGTGGATTCCTGCGTGTTGTAGATGTACTCCATCTTGTTGGCGGGAAACTTTGGACACGAATAACTGCCGTCCTTGTTTTGGACCACCGGATACCCGGCCTCACCGAGCAGCTTTCGCGCCTCTTCCGGATTGAAAGCATCACCTTTCGGTTGCGGGTAGCCCGGGAAGATTCCCGAGGGTGTAAAAGCGGTCAACGGTTTTACGATTCTGCGCCAGGTGGCCCACGCCTCCTTGTCGATCGCCATGTTGAACGCCTTGCGCACGCGAACGTCGTTCATCGGTGGCCTGGTCGTGTTGATGTTGATGTACTCGATCGCGGCTTCGGCGGCGTCCATGTAGTCTTTCTTTGTTCGGACTACCGGTAGCCACGCGTTAGGTACTGTATGGTTGAGAACGGCATCAACTTCTCCGACCTTGTAGAGGTTCATGATCGTCGGGTTGTCGGACATCGGATAGAAGTGGATCTCGTCTAGTTTGACGTTCGCGGCGTCCCAGTACATCGGATCGCGTTCGACCACCAGCGTGTCGTACGGGCGCCACGTCTTTAGCTTGAATGGACCACAGGTAACGATGTGTGCCGGCTGTGTCCACTGCTCGCCGTACTGCTCGACGGCTTTGCGCGGCACGATGCGAAATGCCTGGTGGGCCAACATGCTGACAAAGAACGGCGCGGGTAACGTCAACGAAACCCGCAACGTGTAGTTGTCGAGCATTTCAATGCCGATATCTTCGCCTTTGATCGGCACAAGTTCTTTACCGGCGATCGCTGCTTTGAGTTTGGCGTTGCTGTTCAGCAGTTTTACACGTGCCTTTTCGTCCCCGGGAATCGTCAAACGCAGCGGCGTATGCAGAGACGCGTGGAAAGCTGTATCCGCCGGTGGCTGCGACTCTTCCGCCGTTGGTTGATACTCACTCTTTCCCGGATCGATCGGACTGCCGCTAACCGGTTCGGCTGGGAGATTCTCGTCGAAGTCTTTGGCCAGGAGAAACTTGCCGTTGCTCGGATCGCGCACAAAGACTTTGCCTTCGTTGTATGGCTGCGCGTACTTGATGTAATAGGCCATGTAGGCATTGCGTGAAGCAACTTTAGGCGAAACTGCGCGGCGGAAGCTGTAGAGAAAATCGTTTGCGTCGATCGGATCGCCGTTGGACCAGCGACCGTTGCGGCGCAGGTAAAACATAAACTCGGAAGAATCACCGTTTTGTCGCCAGTGAGTAGCAAGTGCCGGAATCGGCGCGGTTGTCTTTGGATCGTATTCAACGAGCCCGTCGTAAAGCGCCATGTAAATGCGCGCTTCGGGCTGGCCATTGCTGACAACTGGATCGAGTGATTCGGGTTCTTCGCCGGTGACGTAACGAAAGATGTTTCGTTGTGGAGGGTCCGTCTTGCCCCAGTAGAGTTCGTTACTCGAGGCGACGGTGCATGACAGGCTTGAACAAGCCATTGATGCGAGCAAAACGAAAGCGCCGAGTTGCTTCCAGTTGATACGGCTCATCGCAGAACCTCCCTCAACATCCTCGCGAACTTAGCACGCGACTGAAGTTTTTATCAAGGTTGTTGAGTTAGGAGATCTTTACTGCGTAGCCTAAACCGTCGCCGACAGACAGAATTTCGGATCGAAGTTCCGGATGGTTCATGAAGTAGCGATTGAACTCGCGTAAGGCGATAGTGGAACTGTCGTCGTTGCGGCGTTCTTTAGCGACTTTTCCACCCCAGAGCAGATTATCAACTACGACGACGCCACCGGTTCGTAAAAGCGGTAAACCAAGATCGAGATACTGCTTGTACTCTTCTTTCACTGCGTCGATATACAGCAGGTCGTAATCGCCAATGAGGTCAGGCATCATGTCGAGAGCCTTGCCGCGGGCGATCTCAACCGAGCTGGACAGGTTCGCGCGATGCAAAAAATCGGAAGCAGCCCGAATCATTTCATCGCTCGGTTCGATCGTCTCGACGATACTGTGCTCGCTCATACCGCGTGCGAGATGGACCACTGAGTATCCGATCGCCATTCCGATCTCCAGCACTCTGCGAGCGTTAATTGCGCGCGCCGTGATCTCCAGGAACCGGGCGACCTCACGATCCGCGATCGGCACTCGATGCTCCGCGGCGTACGCATCCATCTCGGCGAGCAATGGATCGCGTTGAGTGATCAGGTGGTCCAGATACTCGGCCTGCTCACGATGAATGATGGCGTCTGCCTTAGCTTTCATTGCTAATAAAATCTATCAACTGTCGGTATTATCCGGCATGTCGCCGGCTACGGAGACGTATCTCCTCCCTAGGCCGAGTTGCCGCAGTTTGTGCTGCAACGATTGTCGATGCATATCGAGGATCTCTGCCGCGCGCGTCACGTTGCCGTTCGTATACTCCAGACAACGGCTGATATAGCGGCGCTCAAACTCACGGCGATCTTCGCGAAAATCCGCCGTGAACGGCACACGTAAACCGTCACCCTCTTCAACGCCGTCGGGACTGGTGCTCATGGGCATTCCCGCGGTGATCTCGTCGGGCAGATCTCGCGGCGTGACTTCGTCGCCTTCGGCCATGATCACTGCGCGATCGATCGTGTTCTTGAGTTCACGCACGTTGCCTGGCCAACTGTATTCAAGTAGCCGTTTTAAGGTTCCCTGGCTGAGGGCTCTTTCAGGCAGATCGTAACGTTCGGCTGCGTTGCGAACGAACGTTTCCGCCAGCATGGGAATGTCTTCGCGGCGTTCACGCAACGGCGGAATGTCAACAGTCACAACGCGCAAACGATAAAAGAGATCCGCGCGAAAGTTACCGTTCGTGATTTCCTGTTCAAGAGGACGATGTGTTGCGCTCACAATGCGCACGTCAACCGGGATGGACTCATTGGCGCCGAGACGCTCGATGCGTCGTTCTTCGAGTGCGCGCAGCAGTTTCGCTTGCACGTTCGCGCTCATGTCGCCGATCTCATCGAGAAACAGAGTGCCGCCGTCGGCCTGTTCAAATTTCCCTTCGCGGCGTGCTGCGGCGCCTGTAAAAGCGCCCTTTTCGTGGCCGAAGAGTTCTGACTCGATCAACTCCGAGGGCAGTGCCGCGCAGTTCACTGCGACAAATGAGCCGTTGCGTCGCACGTTGTTTCGTTCGTGAAGTTCACGTGCGACGAGCTCTTTTCCAGTTCCCGATTCACCTCTCACAAGCACTGTTGCGTCAGTTTCGGCGACCTTGTCGATCATGCTGCGAACACGCTGCATCGCTTCCGAGTTACCGATCAGTGCGCCTCGTTGTGATCGCTCGACCTCGATGCGACGCCGCAGCGAGTAGTTTTCGCGACGGAGTTGAAGTGTTTCGGCGGCGTTCTTAACTACGAGTCGCAGATCGTCGACTTCGAAAGGTTTGGAAAGGTAGTCGTGAGCGCCCGCCTTAACGGCTTCGACGGCCATTCGTTCCGAGCCGTGGGCGGTGACGATGATCACGAGTGGGGCATTGCCGTTTGCGGTTTTGATCTCACGAAGAAAATCGAGACCGCTCATGCCTGGAAGGTTTACGTCGAGCAGGAGCAGGTCGGGTTCGTGTTGTTTCAGCAGTGCGCGGGCGGCTTCGGCGGAACCTGCTTCGGTGATGTTATAGCCGAGGGTAGTCAGAGCCCGCCGCATGCCGTAACGGGCGGCCTCCTCGTCGTCAACAATCATTAATCGCAACGCGTCTTTTCTCACCTCCGCGTAAGTTTAGGGCTTCGGCCGTGAATTCTCTAGCGCGTTGCGTGCCACGGAGGGGTTGCCTGCCACGGACGGTTGCTTTTGTTCTGTCGCCCTTCCAGGGCTGTGGTATTTGGTCTGAGGATCCAGGGGCAGCGCTTCGCTCGCCCCTGGCTCTCAAAATCCAAGTACCAGCCCTGAAGGGGCGATAGAACTAACGCCGGTGCCACCGGCTTACTTCAAGGTGCGTTTTGCGGAGACCACGAGAATGATCGCTTCACCGGAGGGACCGAGATTCAATGTGCCGACGATCACGGGTTCCCCTTCACGCATGCTGACGTCTGTCGAGATGCCGGTGTTTTCGTAATTGAACGTCGGCAACGCGGAGCCATTCGCCGCGATTCCGCCAATGCCCTGAATAGGAACGCGCGCCCCAAAATTGAATCCGAGCATTTGAACCAACTGTTGCCCTTCGCTGTTGCGTACGACTCTTATTTGCCTCACTTTGAACTGGCTGAAACTCGGGGTCGTCGGAGTCGTTGCGCCCACTGGCGAAGCTAAAGGTCCGCCGATCCAACTCAGTTCAAGCCTGCCCTCGTTCTTGACGCGGTTGATCAACGTCGCGGCGAGCCTATAGTTCTTGAACGGCAGACTTGCGCGAAGTTGCTTGATAACAGGCTCAAGCGAGGCCGGCACTTTCGAATCAGCTACGTCCTCATTGGTGCCGACTATTAAAGAGAGTTGCGTCTCGAGGTTTATGTCGTCCTCTTTTG
>DASZDV010000720.1:0-1873 GCA_035941575.1 Pyrinomonadaceae bacterium | reverse complement strand
GTGCACTGTTGCTCATCGCCGACCATTACCCGGTCGGGGAGGCCGCGGGGATTCTGGCGAAGCGTTTTGGCGTTGACATGAGCAACGCGTTTACTGACGACCCCGCCAATTATGACCCGCAATTGCAGGACATTTTGTTCTCGCGCACGAACAAACTCCTGGTGGACCATGCGATTACGCGCGGCCGCAACGAATCGGAACGCATCAATCGGATCGTTACCTTTACAGGACAATCGCTTACCGGGCCCAAAGGCAGTGTGGCATTTCTCAAGCTCGCCGACACTGCTGTTGATGCGCTGCCGCCTGACCGAAAGACGAAAGTTTCTGCCGCCGGGCGTGCACAAGGCATTGCGCTCAAGCTTGGTAAAGGCCGCGTCGTCGTGATGGGTGAGGCAGCAATGCTCACGGCGCAGTTGGCGGGTCCGAACAAAGCTCCGTTCGGCGGGTTAAACGTTCGGAGTATCGATAACCGCCAACTGGCGCTGAACATCATGCATTGGCTCTCAAAAGTGCTGAATTAGCTATCGGAATTGCGTCGTGCAGTGTATGCATAGATCCGTGATTGGTGGACTGGCTCTTGCCGCGGTGCTGTTGTGTTTCGCATTTCTAGCATCACCAATCAAGAAAGCGGAAGTGGTCTTCCTGCCCTTAGCCGCTGGTATCGGATGTGTAACTACTTACCTTTGTCAGAGAAGTTCGTCATTGCCGCTTTCCCTCATCAAGAACACCGCAATCGGCAGCCTGGTAGGACTCACTGCTGGCGTTGTTTATTTTGTTGTTAGCACGGTCGTGTTTCTGGCGGTGACAAATACAAACATCGTCTTTAGCTCTCGGAGCATCAGTTTGGCTGTGATCGGTGTCGTACAACTTACCGTTGCGTCTGGACTTGGCGGTTTGGTCTTAGGATTGTGGATCAGATTGCGCCCGCTAATATCGTCGGATTAGGTCTGACCACCCAAAACTTGTCACCGCAAACCTCTTCTTGTTAGTATCGCGCGCACATGGATTTCATCGAGAAGGCTCGCATCATGGATGGCCCGCGCATCAATCGCGCGTTAGCCCGCCTGTCGTCTGAAGTCGTCGAGGAAAACCATGGCGCCGGCGATCTTTTTCTCGTCGGTATCCGCCGCCGCGGCGTGCCGCTCGCCGAACGCATGGCCAACAAAATCGCCGATCTCGAAGGTTATCGACCGCCAGTCGGCGTTCTCGACATCACGCTCTATCGCGACGATCTCTCAACTGTCGGCGCCAAGCCCGTTGTTAATCGTACCGACCTTCCCGGCGACATCGAAAACCGTAACATCGTCCTGATCGACGACGTGCTCTACACCGGCCGCACCATTCGTGCAGCACTCGATCAGTTGATCGACTTCGGCCGGCCGCGACGCGTGCAGTTAGCTGTACTGATCGACCGCGGCAAAGAACATCGCGAGTTACCAATTCAAGCGGATTACATCGGGAAACTCGTCCCGACGAAGAAAAGCGAGATCATCAAAGTGATGCTCCAGGAGTTTGACGAGGAAGAAGGCGTGGTAATTGTGGAACGGCCGTCAGAGACGGTCTGAACGGAAGCGGCCAATGGCCGCTTTTTTTATGGGCTACTATGCAGACAACATTTAATCGCCGCCACTTGTTGGGTATTCGGGACCTCGATGCGGGGGAGATTACTCACCTGCTAGACACCGCTGAGACTTTCCGCGACGTCTCGAAGCGCGAGATCAAAAAGGTTCCCGCACTACGCGGTCGCACCGTAATCAATCTCTTTTTCGAATCATCAACTCGCACGCGAACTTCCTTCGAGATCGCCGCGAAACGCCTCTCGGCAGACGCCATTAACGTCAGCGTTTCAACTTCCAGCGTCACCAAAGGCGAA
>DASZDV010000719.1:0-2205 GCA_035941575.1 Pyrinomonadaceae bacterium | reverse complement strand
TCGACATCTCGATGCTGACGAGATGAGTTCGTACGCGCAGAACGCGTTGCCGCCGGCGACGCGCGCTCGCTACACGGAACATCTCGCTGAGTGTTCGTCGTGCAGAAGGCTCGTTACGCAACTGGCGCTGTCCCTCGGAAGCACTGCTGCGGCGGCGGAAACGGTTCCTGCGCCTGGTGGATTGAAGGCGTTTTTAGCGAGCCTCTTCTCACCAATGGTCTTGCGTTACGCCGTTCCTGCTTTGGGACTAGTTATTGTTGCGGCGATTGGCTTCGCAGTGATGAAACAGCAAAACTCGGAGTCGTTGACCGCGCGCGTTAATGAACAACAGTCGCGCGTCGAGCCGGCGGCCACGCAACCCGAAGCTGGTATAGCCGCGCCGATACCGAAAGACAATCCAAAGGAAGAAGACGTCAAAGCGGACTCGCAGAATCCTCATAAGCCTGCAACTAAGCAGCCCCTCGGCGCTGCCGCGAAGAGCACGACGGTGGACTCAATCGGCACCGGTTCAGCTCCCGCGAAGGAACCTCAGGCAGAAGCTGAAGCGCCCGCGCCGGCAGCCGCTACGCCAAAGCCCGAAGCGAAGGTCGCGACGGTTGAAGCTCAAAAACGAGAAGACGCAGCCGGCAAAAAAGACGAAGACGCGATTCCCAAAAAACAACCTGCGGCTGCGACGCAGGCCGCGACCGTACCGCTGGTAAAAGACCAGCGCAGCAACGAAAGCCAGGGTGCTTTTACGATAGCGCCTTCGGCTCAAAACAAAGCAACGCCGGCGCCGTCAGCCCAGCGAGGTTTTATGATGGGCAGAGCACGTCCAGGGACCGGCAGCCGCTCTCGGGAGGAGAAGGACAAAAGCTCAGAACGCGCCGCAACAGGTGAAACACGAGCCGCTGGCGGGCGAAGTTTTCGCAAGGAACGTGGCATTTGGATCGACACGGAGTATGATTCATCTACCCAAACTGTAAATATGGCCCGCGGCTCCGAACAATTCAGAGCATTAGTTGCCGACGAGCCGACCATTGGCACAATCGCCAAACAACTCGACGGCGAGGTCATCGTTGTTTGGAAAGGCCGCGCCTATCGAATTCGGTAGGAGAACACTGCTAGATGAATCGTGGAACAAGACTGAACTGCGCAGTTTTGCTTGTCGGTTTTTTTACCTTAGTCACAATACTCAATCCGGTAGTTGCTCAGACCACTCGATCACGTCAGCCATCGCGGCGACTTCAATCGTACCCAGCCATAAACAGCATCGTTCGACAGATCGACGCGCGTAATATCGAACGCACCATTCGCCAGCTTGTTGCCTTCGGCACGCGCAACACCTTGTCGGAACAGAACGATCCAAAACGCGGCATCGGAGCGGCGCGTGATTGGTTGTATGCGGAGTTTCTCAAAGCAGCCGAAACATCCGGCGGCCGCATGACTGTCGAAAAGCAGAGTTACGAACAACCGAAAGCCGCGCGCGTGCCGCAACCGACAATCATCACGAACATCGTTGCCACGTTGAAAGGTTCACAACCTGAAGCCACGGATCGAATTTACGTCGTTAGTGGTCACTACGATTCGATGTGCAACAGTCCGACCAATGCAAACTGCGATGCGCCCGGCGCGAACGACGACGCTTCAGGCACTGCTGCTGTTCTGGAGATGGCTCGCGTGATGGCGAAGTTTGAGTTTGACGCGACGATCGTCTTCATGGCCGTCGCGGGTGAAGAGCAAAGTCTGCTCGGTTCGACGCACTTCGCCGAACAAGCGAAACAGAAGAACTGGACCATCGAAGCGATGTTCACCAACGACATCGTCGGCAACTCACTCGGCGGCAACGGCATTCGCAATCGCAACGCCGTGCGTGTCTTTTCTGAGGGTGTGCCGACGAATGAAACTGCAGCTGAAGCAAACACGCGCCGGAGTGTCGGTGGTGAAAATGATTCGCCCTCGCGGCAGCTTGCTCGGTTCATCAAGGAGACAGCGGAGATACTCGTACCGCAAATGAATGTGATGATGGTCTACCGGCGCGATCGTTACGGACGCGGCGGCGATCACATTCCGTTTCTTGAACGTGGCTATCCGGCGGTGCGTTTTACGGAAGTGAATGAAGACTTTCGACATCAGCATCAGAACGTGCGCATTGAGAACGGTGTTCAGTATGGTGACCTGCCGCAGTTTGTCGATTTTGCATATGTCGCGAATGTGGCGCGAGTG
>DASZDV010000718.1:0-6268 GCA_035941575.1 Pyrinomonadaceae bacterium | reverse complement strand
ACAAAGGCCGTTAAAGCAGGTGCGATTCAGATAGTAAAACAGTTCCGCGGCCTCGCTGCTTTTTGCGCCGCCGTTCTGAATCAGTTGATTGAAGCGTTCACGATGGCGATAGAAGAGTTGTTCGTCATTGCGCATCTCGATCTGCGGTTGCATTCCGTTTTGCAGGTGCCGGTAGAAGTTGATGAGGTGCGGGTTAATATCGTTTAGCAACGCGCGCGCTGGTTGCAGTCCCAGCACGACTGCGAGTCCGCCGCAAAACGGTTCGACGTAGCGACGTTCGGAATGGGAGTCCCAGATTGGTTTGAGATGAGGCACCAGCCAACGCTTGCCGCCGGCCCATTTCAAGGGAGGCTTGAGCGTCACAAACATGCAGCGCCTTTCGAAGTCAGTTTTCGGAGAAGCAGTGTGCTGTAGATCCGCGAGAGGCGTAGCGGGCGGTAGGCGTAGTAAAGCGGGAAAAGGGATGAGGGCAAATAAAGTGAAGACCAATCCGTAAAGGTTGGAACAAAGATCGCGCGCAAGGCAGATGCGAGTGCGTCGCGTTTGCGGTCCATGATGCGGAGGTTGTAGAGATTTGTTTCTGTTGAATCGGCAGGGCCAGAAATCGCGAAGATTTGTGACAGTATTTGATCGGCCATTCTCTTCATCTGCTCTTCTTTATCAACTGTCTCTAGCACTTGTGCAACAATCCCCCCTCCCGCCACTCTCTCAACCAGCCGCAACGCCAGACCCAGCATACGCGTCGCGTGGGCCTGAGCGGCACGTTCAACGACGGTGTCCCACGCGATCGACTCCGCCGCTCGAATCAATTCACCAAGCGAACTGACCCACTCACTTGCGCGCCACAGGTGTTTCGCGCCGTGCATCGACAGGTACAGAATCAAGTCTTCAGTCCCTAATGTTTCGATCTCTGTTCCCGCAACTTCAACACATTGCAAGCGCTCCATCACTTCGTCTGTTTCAAGTTTGAACACGAAGGTTTTTGGCGCGAGTGCCCAATGCAGATCGACCACGGTGAACCAGTCGTCGCGCAC
Source organism: Pyrinomonadaceae bacterium (assembly GCA_035941575.1). Lineage (GTDB taxonomy): Bacteria > Acidobacteriota > Blastocatellia > Pyrinomonadales > Pyrinomonadaceae > PSRF01. The sequence goes on along the minus strand of DASZDV010000718.1, from coordinate 5,234 downwards.
GAATTGTATCTCACAGTGTGATCGCAGATGCGAGGTTAGCTGTGCCGTTGTCAGCGATGGCATCATCTGATAGCCAAGCGACTCGAGCACTTGTCTAGCTCGCGTAAAGTCGGAGCGTGAAATCAGGACGTCGATATCACCCGCCTGACGCAGAGAGATGTCGCCGTAAGCCATCTGTGAAAGGACTGAGCCTTTAAATATCGCCACTGGAATGTTGTGGTCTCTTAGTTGGCGATAGAGCTTCAACTGTTTTGCCATGAGGTGCAGAACGTTCTGGGTGTTGGAGAGGGATTGACGCTTCAACCGAGAGCGAACGTTTGTTGGGACGAGTTCGGCATCAATTGAATGCAGGTGCGTGTGAAGAAGTGGGACCAGTCCGTGATTGTTCGCGAGCGTAAACACGTAGTCCCAGTCACGAACCTCCGACAGCAGATCGCGAAGCCTCGACTGCTCCGCCGCATCCAGCTCGCGTCGAGCTATGAGTAAGAGGAGTTCGTGTTCCGGTCGGCTACGAATGCTGCGCATATTTTTTCCGCAACTGTTCCGGTGACAACGCCACACCGTAAAAAGTGGACTGCCGAAATCCGATCTCTTGATCCGTAAAATCCGTATCCCACTGCCATACGTAATCGTCCTGCACAAAGTCAGCGCGAAGTTTCGCCTCGATACGTTCGCCCTCCGTAATGGCCACCGGCCGTGCAAACGGAAAAAACCCCTGTCCGTAAATCAATTCAGTTCCAGGCCGATTACTAAATCCGATCCCGTCCGCCAGCTCCGCATCAAACCATACCGCAATCCCATGTGCGACACCGGCTCGCGTTGCGCGCCACGAAATCTCAGCTTGCACATCCGCACTCTCAACTTCACGGTAATCCAACGTGGCCCAACGAACAGGTTCACTCACCAACTCATCAGCTTCAATTCGCGTCTTGCGCCACGTATTTGTGATCCTGCGCGCGCCCGCCGACAGATCCAGGTCGAACCGCGACTTTTCCCATGGCCCAACAATCTCATCGTACCGCTCGGGGGTTTCCACGACCGCTGCCCACAACACATCACTACGCGGGATCAATACGCCCCCGGGAGCGAGCAATCGTCGTCGAGCATCGATGATTGCGGGAATGTGTCCTTGATAGAACGGCAACACGCCACGCAAGTCCGAAATGATTATCGTCGCCGGTTCCGGCAACGTAACGTCTGTCGATAAGCTCTGGAAAAACTCGATTCGATCAGCAAAACCATTCGCCGCTGCCGCTTCGCGCGCAATGTTGATCACATTGTCCGGCTCAATCGCGTAAACGCGCCGCGCGCCCAGTTGACATGCCAGCATCGCAAACACGCCTGGACCACAACCAAGATCCAGCACTACCGAATCAGGTGTTACTGCTTGTCGCAGCGCGGCCGCATACGCATCGACGCGCGGAGCGTCAGCAAGCATCTGGCCATAAAAATGGAGGCTATACATGGAGCAGGATCTGGTCGCAGAGTTCTGAAAGACGAGCCGGATCATTGTGCGGCGTGACGCGTCGAATGGGAACGTTGGCAACAACCCGACCAAGAAGTTCAAACTCACGACCACGCATCCGTTTGTCCATCAACTTCGTGCCGTAGGTATTTGCAATCAACGACATCAAGCCGTCAGCACGATCCACTGTCTCGACAAAAGGCGCCTGTGGATCGTCACTGCGTTCGCCGAGCAGATAGATGGCCGCCAGAGTTCGCGGAGTGTTATCGAAGCGACCTGTTTGCTCTGTCAGGTCGAGATAACACTTGTCCCAGTTCGGTGTCAGTGGCGGCAACGCTGAGTGCGATCCGTACAGACTTGCAACAGAAGCTGGCCACAAACGAATGCACGGATAAGCCGGCCGCACTAGAAAACTCTGTCCGCAATCGTCGAGCGTCACCACATCTTCAGCGAGCACGCCAAACCCGCGCGCGGAAAATGCCGCCGCTGTCGTAGATTTTCCCGCTCCCGCTGGACCAACAAGCGCGATCGCTTCGTCGCCAACAACAATCGCACTGGCATGTAAACAGACGAGCCCGCGCAGCAACAGGACGAACCCCATCACTGGTCCAAGAAGATAAGTAGCCGTGTCTTCGAGTGTCAGGGGTTCCGGCCAAACTGCCCAAATCTCACGACCCGCATGGTCCACCACAAACTCGGTCTTGTCGGCATAAGAAAAGCGAAAGAAATTTCCGTCGTGAAGCCGGGAGAACTTCAGCGCCGGATTGCCACAGTCGTCTGTGTAGTCAGCAACGTAGGTAGTTTCAACCTGGTCAGGGTCGAGCGAATTGATCCAATCGGGCATGAGTCCGAAAGAAACGCGGACGTCCGCGTGTGCGATTGTCGAGGAGGGAACGGTCGGAATCGGTCTGTTAGCTAAAACTCCGAGACCATAGATCGAGCAGCCGTAAGGCATCGCTGCAACATCAAGCCCCGGTCTTTGGTCCGGCCGCCGCCCCGCCGCCGCCATCGAGGTTTCCCTTCGGGCCGACGTTGCGGGTGATCTCACGAATATTTCCGTAAACGGTAACTTGTGGTTTGTGGTAAGGCTTTTTATTTAGGGCCGGATGACGTGGCTGATCGGTTACTGGTTTCCGTGCCATGCTTTTCTCCAGTTAGGTTAGGCGACCTTTCGTCGATCGATCGGCAGCGAATGTGTGAGCCAGTGGTTGAGTGCAAACAACCTGAGATTGGCCCAGAGTACCTCGGGAGACTTTTTCTCCGCCAACGATCGCCGAAGCTTCAGGTTAACAAAACGGGTCAGTTGCGGCGTGACCTCAAAATCGTGGAGCCATCTTACACTAGCGCGCTGCGACAATTGAAGAGCCGGATCGCCTGCAAGCGGCGTCTTTGGACGATTAAGTACGGCAGCAGGTAGTAGATCTTTCATCGCGCAACGAAGGATATGCTTATTCGCACACCATGGACTCGCGGGAATCGAGAGCAAGTATTCCACGAGTCGCACGTCGATGAATGGATGTCGCACTTCGAGAGGTAGGCGCGTCGCGCCCGGATCGTAGCCCTCGAACAGCGGCGCCCAGACTTTCGATTCCAGTGCGCGGATCGTAGCCGGCCGGTTTTTAGCCACAGATAAAATCGGCTTTTCTTTTATCCGTCTAATCCGTGTCAAAAACGGTCTCACGCCACGCGGCTCGTTCATCAACGCGTCACCGTCATAACCCGTCAGCGCGACGCGCCCGTGCTCGGCCATCAACCGCAGCAGATCGTGGAACTGCCCCGCAAACGGCGACACGAGAAACGGCTCCGGTTGATCGATGTCACCCGCCAGACCTTCTTGAAACAACGAGTAGTCGTCAGCGCTCAAGTGGTGAATAGGAATGCCGAGGCTCGACGCGGCGAGCGTTGAGTAGTGGCGTTCCTCGTCGGGAATTAAGGTGTCGTAAACGGTGCTGAACGCGCGAACAGCCGTAGGCTGCGGTAAGAGATTACGTGCAATCGCGGCGATGCTCGTCGAATCCAGCCCGCCACTCATCGATATGCTCACGCGGTTCGTGCGCAACCGGTCTTTGATCGCAGTTACGAACAGTTCATTAAACCCGTCAACGTACGATTGAGGATCTCGAAACCGGATCTCGTTCTTCACTTCCGGTTTCCAGTAACGACGCGTCGTGATCGATCCATTCGCAAGCGAAAGAGTGTGAGCAGGCGGCAGGCGCTGTATGTCGCGGAACGTGGTTGTCGCGAGATCCTGATTGAGACCAAACGCGAGATAGTCGCCAATCGCCGTTTCGTTCAGCTCGTCAGAGACTCTCCTGTCGAGCCGCAGGACGTTCAGCGTATTGCTGAAAACGAAACTGTTGCCAGCACGCGCAATAAAGAACGGCTTCACACCGAAGTGATCGCGTGCGCAGAAGAGCCGTTGCAGGCGTTTGTCCCAGATTGCGAACGCAAAATCGCCGATGAGATGATCGACGCAGCGTTCTCCCCACGTCTCATACGCACGAACAATCCGCTCGACATCCGTCAAATCGGTGTTCCCGTCACCGTCGATGCGAGCGTCTCCCGTGATAAAGATGTCGCGCGAAGCGCACATCGCGTGACCAAAACCAACATTTCCGTCAACCCACGTTTCCTGCGCATCCGGACCGCGGTACGACATGAAACTAGTCATTCGAGACAGGAGGTCGCGATCCACCGGCGCGCCGTCGAGATTAACAATGCCGGCAATGCCGCTCATGCCGAGACTTCGATGATTCCTTGTTTAGCGAGACTCTCGATCAGCGCAAGCAGATCGTCGCGTAGCGCCTGCCCGTCAACGTCATACTCCTCGAGCAGCGACTTGTACGCCGCTTCGATCGAATCGGACGTGGTCAACACGTTAAGGATGCGCGTGCCGACGTCGTCGAGACCGAAGTAACGTTCGCTATCGAGATTGAGAATCACTGACTCTTCCTGGAGGCGGGAGATGAGCACGTCATCTGGGATTCTGACGCGATCCGAGAAGGAAATTTGCATGCGCGACACCTTAAGAAAGACGCGCGGCTTAGTCAAGAAAAACAATAGGACATATATGTCTTGTAGGTCCTATAGGACTTATAATGCTTCGCCCATGCGCTGCCTAATCCTTCTTCCTATTGTCGCATCGCTCTGTGTACCGGTTCACGCCCAAACGGATTTGAGCAAAGAGCCAACACTTTACGTCGTCGCTTACGCGCACCTCGATACCCAGTGGCGGTGGGAGTATCCGCGCGTCATCAACGACTACATTCCTAAAACGATGCACGACAACTTCGCGCTGTTTGAGAAGTACCCGCATTACGTCTTCAACTTCAGCGGCGCGAATCGTTACCGCATGATGAAGGAATACTGGCCGGCCGATTACCTGCGGGTGAAGCAGTACGTGTCTACGGGTCGCTGGTTTCCGGCGGGCTCGTCGATGGAAGAGAGCGACGTAAACGTGCCGTCTGCTGAGTCGATCTTTCGCCAGATTCTTTACGGCAACCAGTTCTTCCGGCGCGAGTTTGGAAAGACGAGCGCCGAATACATGCTGCCCGACTGTTTCGGATTTCCGGCTTCGCTGCCGAGCATTCTGGCGCACGCTGGAATCAAGGGATTTTCAACGCAGAAACTAACGTGGAACTCGGCCGCGCCCGTTGGCGGCAGAGGCTCAATCGAGGAGACGCCGCGCGGAATTCCCTGGAACGTTGGCTATTGGCAGGGACCTGACGGCCGCGGAGTAATTGCTGCGCTCAATCCGGGTAGCTACGGT
>DASZDV010000717.1:0-3661 GCA_035941575.1 Pyrinomonadaceae bacterium | reverse complement strand
AGGCGAAGATCGGATCGCGGAAGTTCGGGTTCGGTGGATTGCAGAACCCTTCGCAAGTAGGCCAGCCGTAGTTGGATCCGGCGATACCATCATTGATCTCTTCCCACGTGTTTTGTCCCACGTCGTTAATGAACATTCGCCCGATGCCTGGTTGAAACGTGAACGTGAACGGATTGCGCACGCCAAGTGCCCAGATCGCGCGGTTGTTGCCGGTAGTTTGATTGAAGAACGGGTTGTCGGTTGGAATCGCGCCGGTCGAAGTAATGCGCAGCATCTTCCCGAGCCGAGTTGCTAACGACTGCGCGTTGCTGCCGTTCGCGTTGTCGCCGACAGCAACGAACAAGTTTCCGTCAGGGCCGAAGTGAATGGCGCCGCCATTGTGATTCGTGGCGGTACTCAGGTTCTCCAATTCCAGAATGATCGTTTCACTGCCACCGATCGCAACGTCGCCCGACGCAGTAAATCGGCTGATGCGGTTGTGCACTGAGGGAGTCGTCGCGGTGTAGTAGACGTAAACGAGTTGGTTGGAAGCGAAGTTTGGATCAAACGCTACGCCGAGCAGCCCGCGTTCGCCTGATGAATCGACAGTCACAGTAAGGAAAGGTGTTGGCAATAACGCCCCGTTCTTGATCACGCGCAAAGCGCCGGTCTGTTCACACACGAAGATACGGCCATCCGGCGCGAGCGCCATCGCAGTCGGATTAGTCAAACCGCTCGCTACCAGTGCGTCAGTAAATCCTGCGGGCACAGTCGCGCCGTTAACTGAAGACACAGCAGTGGTAATCAAGCACACAGCGAGAGACACAAAGACTTGTCTAAGTTTCATGGAAGCCTCCACAGCAAAGTTCTAGCTGCGCAATGGATCAATGTCTGTCGGGAGGTTTACGAGTTCAGTTGTATCGGGGCGGATGGCGGTGAAGTTGCCATCAATGTGTCTCAAAAGTTTCTCGCGTGGATCACGTCGAATGAATGCGCGGTTAGGCATAGGGTTTGTCTGCCTTTCCCCGAAGCTAAACATCCAGGTGCAAACAATCTACAGCAAGGGGGACATCATATGTCGGCCACACAAGATACGAATTTTGACCCAAGCGGCTACGCCGCCCGACGATCTGACCTGCGATATGAACCAGGCATGCCTTCAGCGGGAGCGAAACGACTCGCAAACGGGTTGGGTTGGTTCAGCGTTGGACTCGGACTAACGGAACTTCTCGCTCCCAGAGCGATTGCGAAAATCTCAGGTGTTTCAAACGCACACACCGGTTTGATACGACTGTACGGCCTACGGGAAATCGCAGCCGGTATCACGATATTCAGCCAAAAGAAACCAGCCGCAGGTATGTGGTCACGCGTCGCGGGCGACGCGTTGGATCTCGCGAGCCTCGGTGTGGCATTTACATCACCCGATGCCAAAAAGGGACGCGTCGCTTTTGCGACCGCAAACGTGCTCGCCGTTACGGCGCTCGACCTGATATGCGCGAAGCAACTCAGCAACGGTGTTCACGGAGTTCACGCGAAAGCCAGTTGCATTGTGAATCGCGAACCCGAAGAGGTTTACAGTTTCTGGCGAAACTTCGAAAACCTGCCGCGTTTCATGAAACACCTCGAGTCCGTTCAGGAGCTCGGAGAAGGACGTTCGCGTTGGACGGCAAAAGGTCCAGCGGGAACAACGGTTGAATGGGAAGCAACGATCATTGCGGACGTGCCGGGTGAAGTGATCACGTGGCGTTCGCTCGAGAACGCTGATGTTGATAACGCCGGAGCGGTTCGTTTTGAGAGAGCGCCGGGCGGTCGCGGGACGATCGTAAGAGTGAACATTCAGTACAACCCACCGGCGGGCGTAATCGGCGCGACCGTCGCCAAAGCCTTTGGTGAAGAACCGGAGCAACAGTTGGACGACGATCTGAGACGGTTCAAACAGGTGCTTGAAATCGGTGAAGTTGTAGTGTCGGATGCGACGCTACTTGGCACGGGTTATTTTGCGCAACGACCGGCGCGGCCCGCCGATGCAAGTGAACTCGAAACCGCGGAATCGTCGGAATCGTTGCCGAGTCAAACGGCGACCAACTACCGGACGGCATCGGCAGAGGGGAGGACAGTGCGGTGAGAGCGAATTGTTGGTATGGCAAAACTATAACGCGCGTGGAAGACGTACCTGACCCGCAGATTCTTAATCAACGAGACGCGATTGTTAAGATTTCGTCCACTGCGATTTGCGGTTCGGATCTGCACCTCTACAACGGATTTATTCCGACGATGCAGCGGGGCGACATTCTCGGACATGAATTTATGGGTGAAGTCGTGGAAGTGGGCCGCGAGGTCAGGAACCTCAGGGTTGGCGATCGCGTGGTGGTCCCGTTTCCGATAGCGTGTGGCAACTGTTTCTTCTGCAAAGATCTGATGTATTCGTTGTGCGAAAACTCGAATCCGAATGCATGGATGGCCGAGAAGATGTTTGGACACGCGCCGTCCGGAATTTTCGGATACTCCCATCTGACCGGAGGTTACGCCGGAGGTCAGGCGGAGTATGCGCGTGTGCCGTTTGCGGACGTGGGTCCGATCAAAGTGCCGGACGGCCTCTTAGACGAGCAAGTGCTGTTCTTATCGGACATCTTTCCGACCGGATACATGGGCGCAGAAATGTGTGACATCAAGCCGGGGGACACGATCGCGATCTGGGGTTGTGGACCTGTTGGACAGTTTTCGATTCGCAGCGCGTTTCTGTTGGGAGCTGAACGAGTGATTGCGATCGACGAAGTGCCCGAGCGCTTGCAAATGGCCCAGGAAGGCGGCGCCGAAACGATCGATTACCGTGAGCAGAACGTCTATGAAGCGTTGATGGACATGACTGGCGGCCGCGGTCCGGATGCGTGTATCGACGACGTAGGTATGGAAGCGCACGCTCCGGGGATCATCTTCGCTTACGATCGTGTCAAACAGGCGATGATGCTCGAGACGGATCGGCCGCACGCGTTGCGTGAAGCGATCATGTGCTGCCGCAACGGCGGAACCGTCTCCGTTATCGGCGTGTATGGCGGGTTCATCGACAAGTTTCCGATTGGCTCGGTGATGAATCGATCGCTCACGATCAAGAGCGGACAAGCTCACGTGCAACGTTACATGCCGCGTTTGTTAGAGATGATTGAGAACGGCGAGATCGATCCGAGCTTTGTCGTCACTCACATCATGAGTCTCGAGGACGCGCCAACGGGTTTCGACATCTTCAAGAAGAAGAAGGACGGTTGTATCAAGGTGGTGTTGAAGCCGGGAATGACTCCGCAGAGTGAAATGGTGCACTGACGTAGCAATCACGAAGGCGGTTCTCGCGAGCCGCCTTCGGTTGGCTCATGTGGTTAGTTGTTACCAAACCTCCCGCGGTACTCGGTAGAGAATAAGAACCCGAAAATCATGTGCCTGAAGTTACTCGGATCGGCCGTTAACGTCGTGATCCAGTTGTTGTAACCAATCGTGTCCGGATCGCGGCGCAAGTAGCCGAAGTATTGCATCGCCACGAACGCTCGGATGAAGAAACGGTCCTCGACGTCTTTGCTTTCGATGATCTCCCGCAGCACTTGCCCGCGTGCCTTCTGATTACCGTCGAGGGCCGCAATCAATGCTGCCTTGTTGCTGAGCGTGATCTCTGCGTTTTGTTCGAGTGCGTTTA
>DASZDV010000716.1:0-4348 GCA_035941575.1 Pyrinomonadaceae bacterium | reverse complement strand
CCAGCACGCCCGCATAAAATTCCTTTGCCGCCCGTTCGAGTTCGGGCGGCACGGTAACGTTGACATGATGAAGCGTAATCACCACAACCACGTTTCCCCCGAGGAAGATGCATTTTATTCGCTTCCGGCTTTCATCACCACCTTGCTCGCCTTGGCATGAGCTCTCAATTCGCGCTCGTCACGTGATTCCCGAAACACTCGCCCAGTGGTTGCACCCGCGGTCCACACCTGTGAAAGGAAGTACTCGTCACCATAACGATGAAAGACCAACGTCTCTTTGCTCTTCGGGTCCAGCGTTATGACCGGATTCGTTATCCGCATTGCGCGCGCGTGACCATCGGCGCTGCTAATCATCAGAACCAGGTCCCCGGACGATGGCTGCGCCCGACCAATGGAGTATTCGCCGGCCGGTAGTTTCTGATCGCCGACAGTGAAATCAAACGGGATGTTAGCTTTGATCCGGCCCAGTGTCTGTGCGGAAGCAACGGCGGGCACCATTGCTAACACAACGAGCAATCCAATCCTTGTCAGTAACTGTACAACTTGTTGCTTCATACAATCTCCTTCTTACGTTAATTCTTCGACCAATGTCTGCTGACTAATACCGGCCGGTCCATCGAATTATTCCCTGACATTTCCAACTGAAGTTTTTTACGGCCACGCGCTAAACGCGACATGACCGTACCGACAGGAGTTCCGGTAATTGCAGCAATCTCTTTGTAAGAGAGTTCTTCTAGTTCGCGCAGTACCAGTACTTCGCGAAACTCGACTGGAAGTCTTTCGATCGCTTCGGTAACGAGACGCACCTGACTATTTCTGACGAGAACTTCTTCGAGATCGGACGCATGGCCGTCACTCAACTCAGCGGCCTGGTCCAGGTCGTATGAAAGTTCGGGCGCCCTGTTCCGTTTTAACCACGTGTAGCATGTATTCCGCACGATAGTCAGCAGCCAGCCTCGACCATCTGTGCCCTCAAACGTGTGAAAGAACTTCAACGCGCGCAAATACGCCTCCTGGACCACGTCCTCAGCGTCGTGTTTGTTGCGCGTCAGCCAACGCGCAAGGTTGTAGGCTGCGTTCAAGTGAGGCAGGAAGATATCCTCGAAGCTCATGCAGTGGTCCCTCTCCCGTCGCTTCCAGATTTCAGCGACTGAGGTTAGGACTACCCATGACGGAGAGTCATAAACTTGCGGTAATTGTTCGGTAACGTTTAAAGGAGGGGTTGTGCTGCATCAGCTGAGGTGTGCACGGGTCGGCCCTGTTGTTGGGCGCGACGATAGATCTCCGTCGCCGCGCCCTTCCTAGACTTATGCCGCTCGCACGATCGGTTTCAGAGCCGCTCGAATACGAGCCAAGTGATGGCAACTATGCCGAACAGCGTGATCTTCCAGAACAAACTGACACGTCACTGGAGCGTCTGAATAAAGTGACACTAAGGCTGCTTGATCGAGTTGATCATCAGTCAAGCGTCTTATCGCGGCCGCTGCGGCAGCGCTGTTCTCTCTGAGCAGCGCCAACGTTTCTTCTTTCGTAACAGCGTCGTTCTTCTTGGCGTGTCCAGCATTCATCTCATCGATCGCATCGCCAGTCAGTCCTTCGACCTTCTTGCCTGCGGCTACAGTCAACGCCAACTCGATTTCCAGAGGGTAGACAGTCGCGACGTGATTCACGATCACGCCGATTTTGCGCCCGTCTTTTGGATGACGCATTTGCCACTCAGCATCAGTCAATTCACTCGCGAACGCAGCGAGCGCGTCAGCGCCCGTTTCCAGGCGCTGCGCGAGAGCTTCGGTACGTTTGCTCATCGTTAATTCTCCTTTTCATCTTCGGGTCAATAGTGCGCGCAAATATTACGGCAGCTTCTGTGGCTCACCATAGAGGAAATCATCCATCATCACCACGTCTTGCTTTCCGTCGTCATCTGGCCCAGGCGCCACGTTGCCGCTAGTAATTCGCACGTGCGCGATGCGCGCGTCTGGAAACACAATTCCGAGGAACGAAAGACCACGACTGCCTGGCGAAGCGGGAACAAAACTGCTGAACAACAATTCGCCCTGCGTTCCGAAGTATTCAATCAGCGTGCTCGAATGACGATTGCCGCGCTTCTCGCTTGGTCCACTGCCGTCCGGTTGGTCCACATCGGCGAACACCGCACCGAATCCATTCGTGGTCGCCGGCTTGTTGCTGCCACCAGGTTCAAAGAAATCAACTTCCGTCACCTTCCCACCGATCGCGCTGAATAATCGCGGGCTGCTCAACGGAGCGAAGATCGTCTCGTAGGAAGGATTGTTGAACTGCGCTGCGAGTCCGGTCGGCGTGGCCTGGGTGAACGCAACGCCATCCGGTGTCGTAAAAAGCGCGCCTCGCGTAGCCTGAAATGCGTCGAATACCGGGCCGGTAGTGATCACGTCTCTGCCGTCCCAGTTGATCTCTCGGTGTCCGCCGCCTAACGGTCCTAAACTCTTATTATCCGGCTGTCCGATAGCCTCTCGATACTCTTCGATCAGGCCTTGAATTGCTGCCGCGTTCGGTCCAGCTGCTTGAAATACCGCGGGTGCAACAAAGTCCGTAGTTATTGTTGCAACTTGCGATGTGTCTACCTGCCCACGCGCCTGGGGAACCGGAAATCGCGCCAAAGCGCCCAGGACGACGAGCGCGGCTCCCGCCATAAAAATCGTGCTCTTCTTCATCTATACGTACTCCTCCAAATATTCTGAACATCAGGCGCCGAGAATAGGAGGAGCGTTGTAGGAAGTCATAAACTTGCAGTAAATGTGAGGTAACGTTTCGGTAACTACGGTTCGAGTGGCGCGCGGCCATCCGTGTTTTTACGGTTGGTCCACCTCGCAAACCTCATTGCGAACCTTATCCAACATACTTGCAATAAAACAAAGTAACTCTTCCAGCGAAAAAAAACGCGTTGAGTCATAGGAGGCAATGTGCTCAACCCGACCTTGCAGTCGTCCGGCTTCAATGTCGGTTTCGGGACGAAACTGTATTACGAAGGCTGCCTTGTGTTGCCATCGCTCCATTACAGAAGGAGAATAGGCCCAACGCGCGTCCAAAGTCATAAACCTGCCGTAAAACTTGGGTAACGTTCGGTTGAAACCGTGACCGATGAAACCCGCATAAGTTTTGACGCCTTTTCCCTGGACCGTGCCAACGAGTGTCTGTGGCGCGGCTCTCGCGCAATTAAGCTAAGGCCGAAAGCATTTGCAGTCCTCAACCACCTGATCGTGCGTTCGGGCCAGCTTGTTACCAAAGAAGAACTTCTGAACACCGTCTGGTCAGAAACTTTCGTGGGCGACGCGGTGCTCAAGGTCACGATTCGTCAACTTCGCAAGGCACTCAACGACAACTCGAGTTCTCCGCGGTTCATTGAAACCGCACATCGTCGAGGCTATCGCTTTATCGGTCAGATCGGCGAAACCGGTCGCATGCGCGTGCGCGATCAGGAAAGCACGGATGTTGGGTTACCGCAGACTAGCGGTTACGACGGCGCAGGAGTCGTGGGACGTGACGACGCTCTCTCGCTGTTGCAAAGATCGCTCGGGAAGATGCGGGACGGCGAACGTCAAATCGTTTTCGTTACGGGCGAGGCCGGTATCGGGAAGACCGCTTTGGTTGACGCGTTCGCGCACAGTTTTAACGGTGATGGCAACGTACGCGTAGCCAGGGGCCAGTGTCTGGAACAATACGGAACTGGTGAAGCTTACCTGCCGGTGCTGGAAGCGATTGGACGATTGTGTCGAGAACACGATCAAGTTCTCGATGTGTTGCGGGCCCACGCACCAATGTGGTTGCTGCAACTGCCGTCAGTGGTTAGTCGTTCGGAGCGCGAGTCGTTGAGTCGAGAGATCTCCGGAGCGACGCGCGAACGCATGTTGCGAGAAATGGGCGATGCGTTGGAAGCAATAACGGCAGACTCGCCGCTGGTGCTTATTCTCGAGGATCTTCACTGGAGTGATTATTCAACGCTCGATCTGATCTCATACCTGGCAAATCAGCGTCAGCGCGCGCGACTGATGTTGATCGGCACGTATCGACCGGTCGAACTGATTGTGAGCGGCCATCCGTTGAAGGCAGTCAAGCAGGAGTTGCTTGCGAAGCAGCAATGCGATGAGTTGCCGCTCAACTATCTCAGCGAAGAAGCGGTTGGAACTTATCTGAAACTTCGATTCGCGGAAAATCACTTTCCTCCAGCGCTTGGATCGTTGATCCACAACCGAACAGAGGGCAATCCGCTGTTTATGGTGAACGCGGTCGATTACCTCCTAGCGGAAAAATCCATTGTCGAACGTGAACACGTGTGGGAATTGGTTATGGCGAACGGCAACGTCGAACTTGG
>DASZDV010000715.1:0-4863 GCA_035941575.1 Pyrinomonadaceae bacterium | reverse complement strand
ACGACCATCGCCAGGTGCGACTTCCGATGCTTATCACTGATGTTGATCGCTTCTTCAATCCGATCATTCTTCAACGCCTGCGCTACGCGTGGCGCAAACTCACGCGACTGCTTCTTGGCCGCGGAGTACGTCAGGTAACGCTCGACCATGATCGCGATCGAGTAAACCGACATGATGAGAAGGACGATAACGACGGCGATAGCGACGCCGCCCATGTTCTTCACCATCTCTGTCAGGGTGAAGTGATCTGCGCCGGAGGACTCCGGGCTAGCTGCCGCTTCTTGCAAAAGCAACATAAGACCGAGGACCTTCGTTCCAAAAATACTCATTAGCATTGTCACGGTGAACCCTCCAAAAAAAGGTTATTTAGTTTGATAGCAAGCAGAGAAGCCGGGACGGCCTACGGTAACCGCGGCGACACGCGACAAACGTTCTCCGCAGTTATTGAGCGACAAAGTTGTACTGGATTACTCCTGTAACTTTAACTGGCTGCCCCGAAAGCTTGGTTGGGGAGAATCTTGCCTGGCGCGCCGCACTCACAGCAACCGCCTGTAACAGCGGGTGACCGGAAACGGCTTTCGCGGAAACCACGCTACCGTTTTCATCGATCAGCACCTGGACCACCACAGTGCCTGACGCATGTGCTGCTCTGGCAATTGGTGGATAGGCTGGCTTCGGCAAGCTGATGGCTTTACCGTTCAGCACGCCGCCCGAGATCGGAGCGCGTGGTGGAGTCGGTGTCGCGGCTGGTGGTGGCTCCTCGTCGGCGATGTTGACTTTCGCCGGGGTCACGACAGTTCCTGCGCCCGGGCCGGCAGGCATGGGTGCCGCCGCGTTGGAGTCGGCTGTACCCAGCACTGTCGTTACACCACGTCGGACTGGCGGGACGTCGCTGGCTTTGGCCGAAATCTCTTTCGGCGGCAGCCGGCTTTCGGCAACGTCCGCGATCAGTTCCTTACGAATGTCGACATTTTGCTCGACCTTCTGAGGTTTTGCTTCCTGTTTCTGTTCCGGTTCTTTCTGTTGCTGCGGTACCGGTACGGGAGCAACGAGCGTGGTCAGCTCGAGTTCCTGTTCAGCCAGGTGGGCGTCATACCATAGAATGCCGGCGACGAAGAACGTGCCTAAGAGAACGCCATAAATCAACAGCGTGATACCGATAAACGAGCCCTTTCGCGTTAAATCTTCTTTGTGCGAACTAGACTCAACTAGATTATCGAACATTGATGTTAATCCTCCACTTACGGCGCCAAATGGATCAGGGGTTACGAAAAGTTAAGCAGTAGTTACCTCGCAAACGTCGACTTAAGTACCGCTTGAGTTCCGTCGTATTGAAGGGGAAACAGCAGCTTTTGCGATATTGAGCACACCGTATAGATTGGAAAGCCGCTGTGCGAGAAAAAACTCGCCGGCCCGCTCAACACACCGCCGCCGCGCCCAACTTCCTGATTTCACAAACGCGGGGTCGACACTTGAGTTATTTAATTGGCCAGCAACGTGCGCAGTCTAGTCCTCAAGACGTTTCAAAGTCAAGCGCAAACTAGAACTACACCCGCTGGTTTTATGATGTTTCCCGCTCTTTATGATTACAGTTTCGCGCCGGCCCGCCTGCTCGATGCTTTTGCCGGAGCACGCACTCCGCCTTTGCCTTTGACAGGCTGGCTCATCGCCAATGCCGCTCGGCGATTCGCCGCTTCGAGCCGCTGCTCCCACCAGACCATGATCGGACTCGCAATGGCGACGGATGAATAAGTGCCGAAGACCACGCCGATGAACAACGCCAGCGAGAACGCACGAAGCACATCGCCACCGAATAGGACCAAAGCCAGCACTGACAGAAACACGAGTCCGTTGGTGATGATTGTGCGAGACAGCGTTTGATTAATCGCGTCGTTCGTGATCTTGTAAAGCGAGTCGCGCCGGTGCAGCTTGCGGTTCTCTCTGATGCGATCGAAAACGACGATCGTGTCGTTTACGGAAAACCCGACCAGAGTCAGCAGGGCCGCGATAACAGTCAGACTGATTTCCCACTGAAAGATCGAAAAGAAGCCGAGGGTGACGAGCACGTCGTGAAACACCGCGATAACAGCCGCGGCGCCATACGTCCACTCAAACCGGAACGCGATGTACATGAGGATTCCGACCAGCGCCGCGAGCGTAACCGCGATTGCTTTGTTACGCAGTTGTGCGCCGGCGATCGCGCCTACGGCTTCGGTACCGACAATCTTGTACGATGCGTTTGCGTCGGCTGCCAGATCAACTGCCGGCGCGGCTTCGGCCCCAAAAGTGTTCAAAGCTTCTCTAACGCGCGCTCTGCCGTCCTCTCCTTCACCTTCGAGAGGCACTTTAATCAGCACCGTGTCCGGACTGTCTCTCACCGACTGAACTACAGCATCTCTGACGCCCTTTTCATCGAGTGCCGCGCGGATTGATTCGTCGGTAGGACGTTGTTTGAACTTAGCGGTAACCACCGTTCCGCCCTTGAAGTCGACGCCAAGGTTGAAAGCCTGACCACCAGTGGCCTGGCGAACGATTGCGGATCCCAGACCGGCCAACATCAGCAACAGCGATACGCCGATAAACCAACGCCGGTTACCCAGCCAGTCGATATTTATGTCGTGCAGGATTTGAAACATGATGAACTAAATGCTGAGCGACTCCACTCTTTCCTTTCGGCTCAACAGCCAGATGAAGATCGTGCGCGACACATAGACGGCCGAGAACAGATTAACGAGCAGTCCGATCACCAGCGTCACGGCAAAACCTCGAATCGGGCCGGTGCCAAACACAAAGAGGAACAGCGACGAAATAATCGTCGTCACGTGTGTGTCAATAATTGTTATGAAAGCGCGCGCAAATCCCTGATCGACAGCGGAAGCGATCGTCTTTCCTGAGCGCAATTCTTCCCGTATACGCTCGAAAACCAGCACGTTTGAGTCCACCGCCATACCGATGGTGAGAATGATTCCGGCAATGCCGGGCAATGTCAGCGTGGCGCCGAAGACAATCAGTCCCGCGAGCATCAAGATCATGTTCAGAATCAGGGCCACCACCGCGTTTACACCGGAGCCACGGTAGTAGACGAGCATGAACAACACGACGAGACCCAGGCCTACGAGTGATGCCCTCACGCCTGCGCGAATCGAGTCAGCACCGAGGCTTGGTCCAACCGTTCGTTCCTCGAGATACTCAATCGGCGCAGGCAACGCACCCGAACGCAATGTCAACGCTAGATCTTCCGCGGACTGCTGTGTGAAACGGCCAGTGATCTGTCCCTGGTCATAAATCTGCGACTTGATATATGCGATTGATTTAACTTCGCCGTTGAGCACGACGCCCATGTACTCGTTGATGTGAGCACCCGTCCACTGGCCAAACTTATCAGCGCCCGACTTTTTCAACGAAAAGTTGATCTCGAAATCGTCTGCGCGGCCGCCCTGACTCGGAATTGCGGTCGCGTTTCTCAACTCGCTGCCGTCGATAATCGCAGGCGTCTCTACGACAACCCACTGTTTCGCTTTCGGCTGCGAGGGATCTTTGTCCGCCGACAATTCAACACGCTCACTATAAGGCAATACCTTGCGATTGGGCGGAACTGTTCCACCAAGTGAGGCGAGCGCCTCTGCTTCGGTTTGGTACGTTGTAGCCGGAGAAGGACTTGGCGGTCCAATCACGTGAACGAGTTCGAGTCGCGATTCACCTTTGAGAATCTCTTTGACTCGCTCAGGATCCTGCACGCCCGGCATCTGCAAAAGGATCTGGTGTGAACTCTGCGAGCCGTGAGTTTGCAGTGTCGGTTCGGCGATACCGAGCGCATTAATACGGCTGTCGATGATGTTTAGCGCCTGAGTGGTTGCGTTGTCGGCGAGGGTGCGTTCGGCGTTCCCGGTCATCGTCCACACCATCTGCCCGCCGGAGCCGGAATAACTCCACACAGACGTATCGCCGAGTTCGATCTTCTTCTCAACGGCCTGCTTGATGTCGTTTGCCTTGGACGGATCTGCGGGTTGGAGAATGACTTGATGTTTGCCGTTGTTAGTGTCAGCCTGCCCGCCCTTAATCTCAAAACCGGCGTCTTTCGCCGCGTTCTGAGCCGCGACGTAGTTCTCTTCAGTCAGACGGCGCAAAAACTCTTCAGTCTTCACGCGCATCACGAGGTGCGAACCACCCTGCAGATCGAGACCGAGTTTAATGTTGGAAGCGAGCGTGGCTTTGATTCCCGACCAGGTGAAATCCTTTAAGTGAGGCCGGCGGCGTGGACCGATTACGAGATAAAGCCCGATGATTGTGACTAACGCAATGATTATTGTTCGTTGAAGGAGGTTCTTCTTTTTCATCACCAAAATTGCGAACTAAGTACTCTGTTTTCCTTCCTCATCGATTCCGGCTATTGCTGAACGAGCGATCTCCAGAATCGACTTGTCGGCGCTGCGAATAAGAAAACTCGTGTCGCGAACGGTCGTGATCACTCCTATCACGCCGCCTGTCGTCACGATGCGATCGCCAATCTTCAAGTTGGCTATGGTCTCCTGGAGCTGCTTCTGCCGCCGCTGCTGCGGCCTTATTATTAGGAAGTAGAAAACGAGGATGATTAGCAGGATGGGAAGCAACTGCACCAGCCCGCCTGCACCAGTCTGAAAAATCAAGAAAGTATGCATTTGTTCTCAAACAAACGTACGCGGCCAGCTCGCGAACCTCTATTCACCATTCGCACCCAGCCGCTCGGTGAACTCTCGCCGAAATTTTGGGAAATCGCCAGACCGGATAGATTGCCTCACACCTCGCATGGTGTCAAGGAAGAAGGCCAGATTGTGGTGGGTCAACAAGATACTCGCTAACATTTCGCCACTCAGAGAAAGGTGA